>JAWVYR010000032.1:0-14402 GCA_033722635.1 Balneolaceae bacterium
CCGGAAAGCCGCGAGGAGCTGACCACCGAAGGCGGACTCAACATGTCCACCGTGTTTGATGATTTCAAAAACCGGGTCTTCCCAAAATTCAGGGAGACCGATATCCGGATCAGCCTGTTCCTGGATCCCGTGCCGGAGGATATCGAACGGGCCGCGGAGCTGGAAACGGATGCGATTGAACTCCATACCGGCACTTACGCCAATGCCCGATCGGAGGAGGGCCGGCAGCACGAACTGCAGCGCCTTAAAGAAGGAGCCGAACTGGCCCACAGCCTGGGCCTCATCGTCAATGCCGGGCACGGATTAAATCTGGATAATTTGGAAGGATTGGTATCGACGGTACCTCATCTTGCCGATATCAGCATCGGCCATGCGCTCGTATCCACAGCGCTTTTCCGGGGCCTTGATGAAACAGTTCGGGCATTTCTGGAGATCATTGAAAAACACCGGTAGGGGAAAACTGAAATCCGTGACACTAACGTCCTAAAAATTCAAAACCGCTCTTGAAAAGATGCCTCGGCCAAATATTCAATTTCCTACGATTTTGACGATCTTTGGGAATAAAGGTGAATTATAACCTGAACTGTTACCGTATCGGATTTTGGATTTTCTCATTTGCAGCTTTGTCCGATGTAACCGGTTAATTATTTGATTTAATATCTTATTTGAATGTCAGAAAACAATCCACACAAATCCGGATATGTAGCGATCGTCGGCAAGCCAAACGCCGGCAAATCCACCCTGATGAACCGCATCCTGGGCAGTAAGATCTCCATCACCACGCCGAAACCGCAGACCACCCGCCATCAGCTGCTGGGCATATACTCCGAGGAGAACCTGCAGATCATCTTCCTCGATACCCCCGGCATTATCCAGCCCAAATATGAGTTGCAGAAGCAGATGATGGACTTCGTTGACCGGGCACGCAAGGATGCCGACATCATCCTGTTTATCGTAGAACCGGCGAGAGGAAAATTCCCCGACTACGCCTTTGACGTGTTTAAATCGATGCAGAAGCCGGTGATACTGGTGATCAACAAGATGGATGCCAGTAGCCGCGAGGAGGCAGAACAACTGGCGGATGAACTGATACAATCCTACGCTTTTGACGACACCGTTTATATCTCAGCCCTCACCGGGGAAGGCGTCGACCGGTTGATGGAGATTATCTATGAGCAGCTCCAGCCCGGCCCGCCCTTTTATCCCAAGGATATGCTGAGCGAGCAGCCGGTACGGTTTTTCGTGGCCGAGCTGATTCGGGAAGAACTGTTCCTGCAGTATGAGCAGGAAATTCCCTATTCCTGCACGGTGGATATCATCGAATATGATGAACGGGACGATATGGATTATATAAGCGCCGAGATCATTGTCAACCGCAAATCCCAAAAAGGGATCCTGATCGGCAAAGGGGGCAAGGCGATCAAGGAGTTGGGCAAAAAGGCCAGGAAAAAGATCGAGGCATTCATCGACAAGAAAGTATATCTCGATCTACATGTAAAAGTGCGGGAGAAATGGAGGGACAATCCCAACATGGTGCGTAATTTCGGGTACCGATGATAGGTGTTTCAGGGTATCTAGAATTTTATTAGCATTGAAGTTTTAAAATTGAAAAGCACACCTCATGAGTCGCTTTTTACTTTTTTCGTTTTTGCTGCTGCCCGTTGGACTGCTGATCAACTGCGGTCCTGAACACCCACCTGAAACGGAACGGTTCACCCGGGCCGACTCCCTCAGAGGCTCGCTTACGCCGGAGCGATCATGGTGGGATGTCACCTTCTATGATCTGCATGTGGCGATCGATCCCGCGGATTCATCGATCAGCGGAAAAAACACCATCCAATACCAGGTTACTGATCGCATCCGTGAGATGCAGATCGACCTGCTGCCTCCGCTGGAGGTTGACAGAATCATTCAGAATAAACAGCGACTCCCATTCCGGCGGGACAGCACAGCCTATTTCGCGAAAATACAAGGCGCCCAGGAACCCGGTGAACACCACAGCATCACCGTATACTACCACGGCCGTCCGCAGGTGGCCGAAAAGCCGCCGTGGGACGGAGGATTTATCTGGACCACCGACAAAAACGGAAATCCCTGGGTGGCCACGGCCAACCAGGGAATCGGGGCCAGCGTCTGGTGGCCCAACAAAGACCACCTCTCCGACGAACCCGACAGCATGCGCATCAGCATTCGGGTGCCAAACGGCATTAAAGATGTATCGAACGGCAGGCTGGTCGATACCGAAAAACATGATGACGGAACCACCACCTGGAGCTGGTTTGTCTCCAACCCGATCAACAACTACAACGCGGCGGTGAATGCCGGCGATTATCTCCATTTCGGGGATACCTACCGGGGCGAAGCAGGGCAACTGGACCTGGACTTCTGGGTGATGCCCTATAACCTGGATAAGGCGAAAGTGCAGTTCCGGCAGGTGAATCCGATGCTGGAATGTTTCGAGCACTGGTTCGGCCCCTACCCCTTTTACGAGGATGGGTACAAGCTTGTGGAGGTCCCCTATCTGGGGATGGAGCACCAGAGCGCCGTTGCCTATGGCAACGGGTTTCAAAACGGCTATCGGGGCACCGATCTCTCCGGAACCGGATGGGGGCTTGAATGGGATTTCATTATTGTACACGAGAGCGGCCACGAATGGTTCGGCAACAACATCAGCGTGAAGGATATCGCCGACCTCTGGGTGCACGAAGGGTTCACACACTACTCGGAAAATCTTTATGTGGAATGCCGGTTCGGCAAGCAGGCAGGGTCCGAGTACGTAATCGGTGTGCGCGACCGCATCCTGAACAACCGTCCGATTATCGGTCCATACGGGGTCAGACAGGCAGGGTCCGATAACGATATGTACTACAAGGGCGGAAATATGCTGCATACGATCCGGCAAATCGTTGACGACGACTCGCTCTGGCGGGAGATCCTCCGCGGCATGAACCGGGAGTTCCGGCATCAGACCGTCACCTCCGAGCAAATCGAGCAATATATTATCAATCGCTCCGGTAAGGATCTGCAGAAAACCTTCGACCAGTACCTTCGCCATACCGACCTGCCGGTATTTCAATACTATATCGAAGGTAATACGCTGCATTACCGTTGGAAGGCCGATGTGAATGGATTTGATATGCCGCTGAAGGTGACCCTGGAGGCGGGCCGGTACTCCTTTATCTATCCTGTCACCGAACGATGGAAAGAAACCGCCCTGAGCCTGGACGACTCGATGCTGTTCGCCGTGGATCAAAACTTTTACGTGAAGCAGGAGCCATTGGAAACGAAACCGTAGTTTTTCTACAACTCTTTAGCTTTAAACACCAATTTCCCGCCCACATAGGTTCGCTCCACCTGGATATTCCGGATTTCGGCCGGTTTGACCCGGGTTGGATCGTTGCTGATTACGACAAAATCGGCCAGCTTGCCAGGCTCCAGGCTTCCCTTGATCTCCTCATCGAATGATGCGTAGGCTGCATTTTTGGTATAGGCTCTCAACGCCTGCTCAACCGTTATTTTCTGTTCTGGGATCCAGCCCTCCGGGTTTTTACCGTCCAGCGTCATGCGGGTCACCGAAGCAAAAATGCCGCCCAATGGATCGGCCGGGGCCACGTACCAGTCACTGCCAAATACAAGTGTGGCCCCTGAATCTGCAAGTGATCTGAAGGCATAGGCCATCTTCAAGCGATCGGCATCCAACGCTTTTCCCATCCACCGGCCGTCATCGATCATATGCCAAGGCTGCATGCTGGGGATGACATTCAGCTCGGCAAACCTTGGAATATCTTCCCGAAGAAGGTGCTGGGCGTGTTCAATGCGGAACCGTCGGTCTCTTGGTCCGTTTTCTGTAAATACCTTTTTATAGATATTCAAGAGCAGGCGGTTGGCCTTGTCACCGATCGCATGGACCGTGACCTGCAGGCCGGCCCGGTCGGCATTTCTGATCCAATCCTTCAGCTCGGCAGGCTCGTTAACCAGCAGCCCTGACTGACCGGGTTGATCGATATAGGGGTCATTAAACAGGGCGGTGCGCGACCCCAGCGATCCGTCCACGAACGACTTCAGTCCACCGACCTTCACCCAGTGATCCCCCCTTCCCTGCGCTTCAGTTACCTCCTTTAGCCTTTCCCATTCTTCCAGCGGGTACATCTGGTAGATGCGGGCGTTCAGACGGTTTTCCTTTTTTGCCCGTTCAAAACAGGCCCGGTGCCGGTCCGGATCTTCGCTGTACCACATCTGGTGGACCGAGGTTACTCCGTTGGACGACAGGTACTGCATCGCAGCATCCAGTGCGCCGTCCATCTCCTCATCCGTGAATGGCGGGATACACTCCTGAACCAGCTTCATGGCGTTGTCCTTGAGAATGCCGGTTGGCTCGCCGGATGCATCCCGCAGGATGGTACCCCCTTCCGGATCTCCGATCTCTTTGTCGATACCCGCCTTCTCCAGGGCCAGCGAATTGGCCAGCCCCATATGCATATCCTGCCGGCGGACAAAAACAGGATTATCCTGTGTAACATCATCGATCCACTCTTTTCTCGGCAGGCTCTCCCAATCGCTGCCGTCCCAGCCCCCTCCCAGGATCCAGCGGCCCGGCTCCGATTTTCGGGCAAAATCGGCAATACGATTTTCAAATTCCGGCGGCGCCTCCGCATCCCGCAAATCCACCGACTGCAATTGAAATCCCCCGGCTATCAGGTGAATATGGGCATCGATGAAGCCCGGGCAGATAAACCGGCCTTCAAGTTCCACAATTTCGGATTTTTCATCCCGATATCGCAGGATCCGCTCACTATTGCCCACGGCGAGTATTTTGTCATTCTTTACCGCCATCGCCTCGGCCCTCGGCTGTTGATCATTGGCGGTCCAGATACTGGCGTCGGTGAGGATGAGATCGGCAGTTTTATCTTTGTTTGTCATCTCACTGTTATAAAGGCATCGTGTAGCAGACGGCGTCGCCGTCCAGAACCACGGTCCCGTCCTGCAGCAAGACCTTGGTTTTCAATTGCGTGATCGGCTTGTCATCCCTCACCTTCGCTACTTCCACCTCCCCGGTGATGGTGTCACCCGGCCGGACAGGCGCTTTGAAACTCCAGTTCACCTGCAGGAATACCGTGCCGGGTCCCGGGAGATCCTCCGCCACCACAGCATTCAATATGGCGCTCGTTATACCCCCCTGGACTACAATACCGTCGAACCGGGTGGATTTAGCCGCTTCCTCGTCGTAATGCAGCGGGTTCCTGTCGCCGCTTATCTCGGTGAACAGCTCGATGTCGCGGGCCGTTACCTTCCGTGACCGTTCCGCTTTTTGACCGATCTGCGGTTTTCCATTCGGCCAGGTGGTATTCGATTTTTCCATAAATAGTTTTCTACAACTTTTGTTTGTGGGTAATACCAAACTTTCGGGTTGAGCTTCACTGTCGGAGGATCACCCTCGCAGTTTCCTTGAAATCAATTTAACATTTGCCGGTGGAACTGCAAGAGTGCGGAAATCCAAATGGATAATCTCACCAACAGGTGATTAACGGCATGTTTTCAAGACGCATTCCTAATCCGGCAATTGCCAACCAGTCGGGAAAACCGAAAACACACCGATCCACACCGACGGAGCCCAAAGATGTTGTTACCGGGTTTGTTTTAGAATAACGTCAGATTTTTCAACAAAACGGGCAAAAGGCGAAGTAGGAGTTTTATCGGGCCAACGGAATATCAATTAGCACTCTCACTCCCCCTGTCAGGAATCGGATGGGCGGAACCGGACCGCCTGTCCCCCGCCAGGTGCCAGCCGCATGGTCATCACGGTCTCGCTGTCGACCGTCTCCTCCGTAATGCGTATATCCATCGGGTTCTTCTTCCAGTCGGCTTCTGGACCATCACCGTAGATCTCCGCCACATATTCCCGTCCGGGATCGAGGAACGTGAGCGGTACTTCAAGGGATCGGGCCACTCCGCCGGTGATCGACCCCAGGTACCACTCTCCGTTCTCCCTCCCTTTGCGTAGGATTGTCACGTATTCACCGATTCGTCCGTTGAGCACCAGGGTTTCCTCCCAGTCGGCAGGCACATCTTTGATAAACTGAAAAGGCTCGCTGTTAGCCCTGTAATTCTCCGGCAGGTCGGAGGCCATCTGCAGCGGGCTGTAGATCACTACATAGAGAGCGAGCTGTTTGGCCAGCGTGGTGGGCACGTTGTTCGCATATTCACCTGTACCATTCAGGTCGAATGTACCGGGAGTGAAATCCATCGGCCCAGCAAGCATGCGTGTGAAGGGCAAGATGACGGTGTGATCCGGACCGTTGCCCCCGCCCTGCGGCGAGTTGTACTCCTGCCCCCGCGCCCCCTCGCGGGTCACAAAGTTGGGCCAGGTTCGGCGCAGTCCTGTATCCTTTATCGGCTCGTGGGCGTTGATCATGATTCGGTGTTTTGCGGCAACCTCGGTTACCCGCTGGAAATGATTGACCATATACTGTCCGTGATGCCATTCGTCCACTGTGTCGCCGTCGGCGGTGACTCGCTCGATATCTCGGCCGAAATCTACGTAGCCGGTCTTCACCGCCCGTACGCCGTGCTTCTCGTAGAGGGCAAATGCCTCCTCCATCTGCCGCTCGTAGTTATCGATGGATCCGGCAGTCTCGTGATGGCCGATCAGGCGGGTGCCGTTGTCGAGCGCATAATTGGCTACCTTTTCCAGGTCGAAGTCTGGATAAGACTCGGTAAAACTGAATCCCGTCCCGCTCTCCAGCCAGTTGCCGTCCCACCCGATGTTCCAACCCTCTACCAGCACCCCATCGAAGCCATGCTTTGAGGCGAAGTCGATATAGCGCATGGCGTTTTCTGTGGTGGCACCGTGGTTAGGCCCCGAACCCCAGGTGGAGATGCCGAGGTGCATCTCCCACCAGACCCCCACGTACTTACCCGGCTCTATCCAGGAGAGATCGTCCAGACGGTTCGGCTCGTTGAGGTTTAACACCAAATAGGAGGTTATCAGCCCACCGGGTGTATCGGCTACCTGAACGGTACGCCAGGGGGATTTGTGGGGGGCGCCGGCTTTCACTTTGACGCCGTCCGACCAGGGGACCAGGTCCGCCTCCAAAGTAGTACCGCCGCTGCGGGCCAGTGTCATCGAAGCGAAATCAACCAGGGCCGCCTCGTGAATACTCAAGTAGAGATCGTTACCGGTTTTCATCGTGAAGGGAGTGTGGACCGTGTCGATCGCGCTCACCGGCGACTGTTTATAAAGATACTCGTACCGGTCGCGCCCGTAGGCGGGGATCCACCAGGAGTCGTAATCGCCAGCCAGTACGAACTCGGTCGTCTCACCGGTGATCTCGAAGCGGTTCATCTCCTCCTGTTCCGGCCACTCGTAGCGAAATCCAAGACCGTCGTTGAAGAGGCGGAAAACGATATCCATAGTCCGCCCGGGTACCGAGGGCTCCTCGAGGGTCACTCTCAGCTCGTTGTAGTGATTGCGAATTTCACGTGCCTCGCCCCATGGCTGCTCCCAGATTTCGTCGACGCCCCGGCGGGTGATGCCAGCCACAGCCATACCATCGCCGAGCGGCGGCGCTTCTTTGAACTCGAAACCCAGCCGGGAAGGCAGGATCAGGGCTCGCCCTTCTCGGCTAAGCTGGTAGCGGGGAATCCCCTCCTCCATAGTGAAAACCAGTTCGAGCGAGCCGTTCGGAGAAGCGGTATGGTAGGGAGGTCCGCTGGTACAGGCAAAAATGAGAACGAGTGGAGTAAGGTACAGGAGTGAAGAAAATGATTTGATCATTTATTTGTCTATGATATTTATCAAATGGCATGTTTAGGATAACATAATCATTTTTGACTTTAAACAGCTCAGAATGAAGAATTAGTGCCGTCTGAAACCTGTGATTTCACTCTCTCCAAAATCTGAAAATTATAAACCATTTGTTTCTGTAGGCCACCCTTTTATCTTTTTTGATATATTTAAACCTCGAATTTACTTTTTCCGACAGACGGTTGGTATAACAAACAAAGCAACGAATTCTTTTCAATATGAAACCACTGGTCATCAGTCTCGATACCAAGACATTCTATATCAGTTTCATCTATTTCGTTTTCTTCGCAAGCGGACTCTTCATCATCGGCGGACATATTTACAACTATTTCTATCACACCATGATGGAAAACTGGTTTTTTAATTTTTTGGTGGGTCTCTGTTTCTTTTTGTGGGGGATTCTGGGCTTTTTTGGCCGCTCGCCGCTTGTCAAATCGGAACTGATCATCGATGAGGAGGGAATCCGGTCGAATAAATCCCATTTTTGGATCCGTTCGGTTGCATGGCCGGAGGTGGATTCCGTCAGCCTGGACAAAAAGTATATTCACGTCACCTACCGCGATTCAGGAGCGGAAGATAAAATCCGGCTGCCGATCTATACCGACAAACAGTTCGAGCAGATCCGCGACAAGCTAAAAGAAACGACCGCTGAATTCGATCTGAAATATCAGGAAAATGTTGATCACTGAGTTGCTTCTCTCTGGCAACCACAGAGTTATTAAAATAATGCTGCTCTTAATTGTATTGACGCTAACAGGGAGCTGCAAGAATTCCGTTACGCAGGATGATAGAGAAAAGCTGCTTTTATTGCAGCAACAGCAGCAAACTGCCCACCTTCAAAAGGATGCCGAACTGCTCACCTCGATGCTGGCCGATACATTTATCAGTATCGATTCCGGCCATATTGATACACTGTTAAATGCTGAGGCTGCCAGGCGGTTTCAATCCCATTTCAACCGCGTGGAATTCATTGCGTGGGATAATATTCAGGAGCCATCTATTCAAATCTCCAACGATGGCTCGATGGCCTACATCATTGTACATAAGTACGTGCACCTCATACAGAAGAGAGCAGACGGCGACACCCTTGAGAGCAAAACCACCTTTGCCTGGTTGGAGGCCTGGGAAAAACAGGGGAAGACCTGGCGTATGAAGACGATCGCCTCGACCGATCATCCCGGCATGCCCCATTTTCCCTGAAGCATATTCCCAATCGGCGGTATCCTGCAAACCCTGGGCGGCATATTTCCTATATAGTAAACTATACTTTACATTAAGTATAGTTTTATTTACTTTATGTAAAGCAATCATAACTAAATAGATCTATATCACATTATGTTCAATCAAACCTATTTTTTACCTCACCGGTTCAAGAAAATTGGCTGGGGGGCGGTCATCTTCCATTTCTCGGTGGTGCTGCTGCTGATCATCCTCGTTGAGATTTTGAATCTGATGCCGGTCACCAACGCCGGGGCGACGATCGTGTATCTCTTCAAGTACACATTGTTGATAGGCTTGGCCATGGCGCTCTCATCCCGCGAAAAGGATGAGGACGAGTTGATCCGACTGATCCGTATGCGATCGTTCCAGTACGGGATCTATCTGGCGGTGGCCTTCGCCATCTTCCAGTTTGAATTAAATATTCTGAGCTACTATATCAGTGACTGGGATATCAAAATCCACGGAATCTGGATTCTTCCGTTCAGCATTTTATATGATCTTGATACGATCGGGGCGACGATGCTGTATATCGCGGGCATTTATGAATTCCAACGTTATCGGCTTCGAAAAGATGAAGAATAATATAAAGGTGGAACGGGCCCGAAAGGATCTCACCCAGGGTGAACTGGCGGAAGTGATCGGGGTTTCCCGTCAGACGATCAACGCCATAGAGAAGGGCAAATACAATCCATCAACCGTGTTGGCCCTGAAGCTCTCCAACTATTTCGGCAAGCCGGTCGGGGAGCTTTTTGAGCTGGAAGCGGGAGATTAAAAACCATATGAGAACAGTATGAACATTCAAATTTTACCAACGCCAGTCATTATACTGATAATATTATCTGTTATTTATCCCTTGCAGATTTTCGGTCAGAGTTCTGGAGCACGCCTTGTAGTAAAAGTCGAAAACCACGTCCGGGTTACATCTTCCAAATTCTCTTTTCCCCACTTTGAGCCACACCTTGCTATAAATCCAACGGACTCCGACAATATGCTTGCCGCCAGCATGGCTGTTCCCGAAGAAGGTAAGGGACATACTATCCGTATCTATGCAACCCAGGATGGAGGTGAAACCTGGAACCACTATCCAATTGATACCACTACGGTGTACGGTGGCGATCCCTGGCTTGATTTCGGACCGGACGGCACCGCATATCTGGTTTATCTACCGGGCTTAATACGCAGATCTGCCGATGGAGGGAAAAGCTGGTCGGAACCGGTATATCTGCCCAAGGGAGAGGCAGGGCCGTTTGATTATCCAAAGATCATAGTTGATAAGAGCAGTGCAGAATACAAGGGCCGTATATATGTAGTCGCCTCGCAGTCAGATCGCCCTACCCAAGAAGAAAATCACGTTTCCCCGATTGCCGTACTTCGATCACTGGACGGTGGAAATACTTTTTCTTTTCCTGTTCATATTCTTCCAGGAGCCATAAACTACCAAAACGGTAAACCGGCCATAACATCAGCGGGCAATCTGGTCGTACCTTTTAATGAGATCTCAAAGAAAAGGAGGGTATTTTTGGAATCGCCCAGGCTTTGGATTACCTGGTCGAAAAACGGGGGGAAATCATTTGACTTGCCAAGGCTGGTAGCAGAAGATTTTATCGCTTTTCAACCGCATCTGGCTGCGGATACGGCAGGGCAAGAATTCAGGGATCGCATCTATGCTGTGTGGTCAACAGGTTCAGAATTTGGATTCAATTTGTATAGCTCCCATACAGACAACAATGGGATCACCTGGTCAGATACAATCCGAGTAAACGACGGACCCGCTTACGATTATACTCAGAGACCATCGACTGCTATCAACAAAGAGGGGGTTCTGGGATTGTTCTGGATGGATACCCGCTATGATTCAACGGCAAAATGCTTTACTCCTTTTTTTACTGCTACGGTTGATGGGGGGCTGTCGTATATTAAAAATGTGCCTCTATCGAAGTCGCCAAGTTGTAATGATACTCCTTCCAATAATATTGCTTTTAGCGACAGTGGAACAACGATATATGATCGATGGAGCAGAGGGGGCGATTATTTTGGACTGGCGGCACTTCCGGATGGAAATTTTCAGGTGCTCTGGTCAGACAGCAAAACGGGTACATTTCAGTTATGGACGGCTCGTATTACAATCAGAAGAGAATAATAGTTACGGTTGCAGCCTGATGTTAAACCTCAGAATTTCGTTTGCTCATTTTAAAAAAGTGTTGAGTCTTCAGTTTATTCACCTGTAGCAATTTCAAGGTTAAAATACCATCAAGGTTCTCAACCGAAAAAGTACCCAATGCAAACGGACCTTCAAGTTCTAATTTCTTCATCATGTTTTTTCGATGGTTGTTGATGGTGTAGACGCTGCGGTACAATTTTTCAGCGATCTCCCGGGTGGTATGCCCGTTCGCAATTTCATTGAGTACCCGGAGCTCCGTTCTGGTTACCGGATTGCTGATCGCTCTTCTGAACAGCACTTGTTGTTGCCGCAGTCTCGATAGCTTTAAAAAGGCACCCACCTCCCTGCTTATATAGTAATTTTCAAAGGGAGCTCTGGAAATACATTCGAAGAGATAAGAGAGTGACTCCCGCTTGGTGATATACCCCAAGTTCGATCTGGTTGAAACCAACAGATGGTGGAGCTGGCTTATCCTTCCGAGCAGAATCAGGCTGCAGCCATCAAGATACAGTCTTTTGAGTGGCGAAACCCGAAACGACCGGGCGGTGATGTCCAGAATCAACAGGTGGGTTCCCTGCCTGACTCCCCGCAGGGGAACCCCGTTGTGCTTTTCCATATAAACGTCATGCCCTTTTCGCTTCAGCACCCTTGAAATAGCCTCCCCTTCCAATGTGCTGTGATGAATCAACTGCACTCTCATGATGGTCTCCTGATGTTTAGAAATAAATGAATGGCTCTATATATAGGAGATGGTTCCCATCCATTCCTTACACTATTTTTTTTGTAAATATCGTATTTCTATTCTCCTGCCCTCGAGTAACAAAATGAAAAAAGCTTAACTTGTCGCAAGTTTTTGTTAACTTGCTATCCAATATCATCAATGGATCATACTTTTAGGAGCAGACGGCTAAAACCCATATGAATAAGCCTTTAGACAAAGAGCATCGCCGTCAAGTGGCGATTGAGTACCTGGCTGAATGCACCAGCCTTTCACCGGAGAAAGCTGAAGCCTTCCTGGAGAAATTGGAGGAAAACGGCAGCCGTCCGCTTCCCCGCCTGCAGATTCGCTATCCCAACCTGGTAGAAACGATTGCCGAGAGTTTTCCAAAAGGTGCCATTATCATCTTCGACCGAGATCTGAGATACCTGATGGTACGGGGACAGCAATTAAAGAATATCGGGATGAATCCAGATAAGATGGAAGGCAATACCATCCGTGAAAATTTTTCGGAGGAACTGGCCGATTACCTTGAACCCAAATACCGGCAGGCTTTAGACGGGGAAAGCCTGTCCTTTACGGTGGATTTTCAGAATCGCAACTACTGGTGTTATCTGATGCCGATCCGGGAAAACGGAGAGGTGGTTGCAGGGGCCCTGATCACCTGGGATATTACAGCCAGCAACGCCCACCGGCGTCTGCTGCACCTGCTGTACAAGGCGTTCGACTCCTCCAGGGAGGGGATTATGATCACCGATGCTAAAGATGAAATCGGCGAGGAGGAGATCCTCTATGTAAACAAGGGCTTTGAAAAGATGACCGGTTACAGCCTGGAGGAGGTGTTCGGCAAAAATCCCTCGCTCCTTCAGGGTCCCAACACCGAATCCGAGGTGATCAGGGAGATGGTGGATACACTCGCCAGGGGCGAGCGATTTAAAGGGGAAACATTCAATTACCGCAAGGACGGATCGCGCTATCGTCTCCAGTGGAGCATCGATCCCGTAAAAGATGCCACCGGCAAGATAACTCACTACATCTCCATCCAGCGGGATGTGACCGAGGAATGGAAGCGGAAACAGCAGCTGAGGAATATGCTGGAGGAAAAGGAGGTATTGATCAAAGAGATCCATCACCGTGTCAAAAACAACCTGGCCGTGATCAGCGGGCTCCTGGAACTCAAATCAGCAAAGACGGAATCGACGGAAGCAAGAGAGGTTCTCAGAGAAAGCATGCTTAGGGTTCATGCGATCGCCGCGATACATGAAAAGCTGTATCAGACCGAAGATTTCTCCTCCATATCCATCGACAATTACGTGAACGAGCTGATAAGCTACATTGGCCCCAGCATCCAGCAAAATGACCGGGATATCCAGATTAACACCGATATTTCCCATCTGCAGCTGCCGGTGACCCAGGCGGTGCCCTGTGGCTTGATTCTGAACGAGCTTCTCTCCAACGTATACAAACATGCCTTTCCAGATCGTGATCAGGGCAAGGTGAATATCTCCATGGTTTCGAAGAACGGGAATATTATCATGGAGCTGAGCGATAACGGTGTCGGGTTTCCAACGGATATAGATCCGGATCGACCGAACTCTCTGGGTCTGACACTGGTCAAAACCCTCTCCCAGCAGATCGATGGAAGCTATGAGTTTGAGAGTACGGAAAGCGGAACTTCCTTCAAATTGCAATTTCCTGAAGAGGAAGTGGAAGCTCCTGCCAGATAACCTGAGCGAATAAAGGAAGTCCCTTTATTCCGGTCATTTAATGCCATCCTCTCCAACAGTTACTCCCGCACGCAGTGTTCTTCTCTCTTCACGATTACTCACCGAAACCCACCTCTGTTGATAGCTACGGTGGATAAACCTTGGTGTAAGTGGGGTCTGCCCGCCGAAACTTTAGCGGAAATGGGTTCACTTTTAAAAAAACTACCACTTTACACCACCTCCATCCCCCCGTCCCCTTAAAAGCGCAGAAAAAGACCCCGATCAGTCTTGATAGCCTGGAAACAAGGAAGATAACGCCGATTTTCAGACAACCAGGCCTTATTATCAGCTTTTTTTGGATAAATCCTTGACAATATCACCGGCTTTGGGGTACATTGTGGGTTGAAGTGGGAAGATGTGGGAAATCTCGCTTTTCTGGAATAGGAATGCACTCATAGCGAAACATGTGGGGATATATTGCCAAGTTTCAAAGGTCAATATGAACACAGCGTAGATAACAAAGGACGCGTCAGCTTCCCGGCCAAACTGCGCAAAACCCTCAAACCCGAGGCGCAGGAGCGCTTTACCATTTTAAGAGGGTTGGAGCCCTGCCTGTATCTGTATCCGGAAAACGAGTGGCAGCAAGTGGAGGATCAGCTTTCCAGTATAAACAGCTTTACCAAAGAAGGGCGAACCGTCAAACGAAATTTTTTACGGTTTGCCGAAGATCTGTCGTTGGATAACCAAAACCGCATCCCTCTCCCTTCAAATCTCATGGAATGGGCCGGCATC
>JAWVYR010000033.1:0-13822 GCA_033722635.1 Balneolaceae bacterium
CTCATCCGTCCCGGTCATGAATTTCATCATATCGATCTCACCGTCCGGGGTCACTTTGGAGATAAAGCCGGCGGAGTCACGAACCATCGGATCGCCCGTAAAGTTGGATACGAAATAGATATCCTGACTGGGGTCATAGCGCACCGACTCCGGCCCATCCAGCCCTTCCGCAATGGCTACGCGGTCGGTGCTGTCCTGGCGGGTCTGCCAGGTAATTTGTTCGGCATCCTGCCCGGAGCGTCCGCAGGATGCCAGCAGTATTCCAGTCAACAGACAGGTTAATAAAATGGATGGTTTACTCCTGATACCGTAATCCCGGTGAGTACACATATCTGACTATCCCTGTTTCGTTACCGTTATCCCGTTCTGCTTATAGTAAACCAACCCCAGATGGTACTCGTTCCGGGGTTGGCAGCAAGATCGGTATACGGTAAAAAGGACCGGTAATGTGTGATGCCAATAGCGATTCCGGTAAACGGTTCAATCAGAATAACGGTATTGGAGGAAGAGGTGCAATAAAAAAGGGGACCGGCTCCTGATACCAGCCGGTGCCCCCGTTAGTCAACTGACCCTCCTGATGAGCCAGTAAAAATCGTTCAAATTCATATCTCCATGTATCTAATTAACAGTACAAAAATTAAGATAAGAATGGAAATATCATATAAAAACTTAATGATGGTTAAACGATCATCATTCTGACCGATCTGATAAGTGGGGTCGTTTGTTGATGAACCGGTATTTTTGGGAGTTAAAGCGTGTATACGATTAAATTAATCATCCTCCACAAGTTCAACAGAGATGGGATAGTGGTCGCTGAATCCCTGTGGTTCGTAGCTGCTCTCAGAAGGCCGGCTGAACCGGATCGGCTCCTCGTAATCGCCCCCGCTTCGCATCTCGGGAAGCTTATCCACAGACACATTGTATGAGCCGTCGGTCCCTGCAAGACGGATGGGTGAGTCGTCCTGCAGCATGCCGCGCGATACCAGAAACTGATCCAGCACATGGGGGAAATAGTTGTAATAATGGGTTCCGATCCCGGCTCCTTTGGCCGGCCACATTAGGTTGAACAGCCGGGGCGAGCGTGAGTTGATCACCTTCTGCTCGGAGTGAGTGGAGAGGGCGTATTCGGTCATCGACCGGTTGAACGGTTCATCATTGAAGTCTCCCATGATCAGCACAGGGATATCGCGCCCGCGGATCTCGAAGATCCTCTCCATCCAGTAACTCATCGTTTCGGCGGCAATAATACGGTAGGGTTCGGTCTCCAGCACACCCCCGCTGCGGGCGGGCCAGTGGTTGCCGATCAGGATCAGTCCGCGTCCGTGCCGGGTTCTCAGGTTCACCTGAAAGATATCGCGGGTGGCGCTGCGCTTGAGGACCTCGTAGTGAAACTGCTGTTCAAAGGTGAACAGGTCCTCGTCAAAGATGAAAGCAATATCGATGCCGCGGTTGTCACTGGTATCGTGATGAGCGATTCCATAGTTTCGGTTCAGTGGCGAAAGCTCATCGACCAGTAGTTCCAGTACCGCCTGGTTCTCCACTTCGCAGATCCCGAGGATATCGGGGCCCTGCCCGCTGTTGAGCTGTGTGATGATGCGGGCCAGCTGCGATATTTTTTGGTTCAACACCGTACTGTCCCATCCCCTGAGTTCATTGCGAAGCCGGCGTTGCAGGTAGTCGGGACGCCAATCCGAATCCTCGACATCGAACAGGTTTTCCACATTCCACCAGCTTACATGATAGGTATCCATCCCTTGTTGTCCCCCGGTTTATTGGTCAGTTATTGGGTAAAGCGTAATTTCGGAGCATACAGATACGATCGACAAAATGCGACTGCCCGTATATACGAATTATATCGAGAAAGTCGAAGGGATTGGAGGCAACTGAATTGTGGTATAAGTGTCTATACTGGGATTCATCCCATTTTCTAACCATTCAATCATCCTATGCCTGGAGTAGAGGTTCCTCTTTACCCACGACGCGGTTGTCTCTTCGGCAAAGATCTCTCCATACGCCCCGCTGCGCGGGTCTTGTCGAGATGACTACGGAAAGGGTAGCTGACGGATACTTAGTTCACTAATCTATCGAACGGGCCCGATCCTCTTTCAATGATCCATTTTCACCTTTTCAGTCATCCCGAACGCAAGCCGAGGGATCCTTCTGCCCACCACTTACCAGCAGCGTGCTCGGTAATGCTCTCTCCCACCTTCTGTATCCACGAGACCACGGCGAGATGACTAAGGGCGCGTATAAAGCACTGAACCGTAGGAGACGGCGCTCTCGCGTTTTGATTCGTCCCAAATATCATAATCCAGTTGATGGCCCTTCAGCTCCGGCATCGCGCGCAGGAAGGTGTACAGCGGCGGGAAGCCGCAGACCCGGTAGGGATCGTATCGGTCTTTCATCAGAGCGAGCATTTTCTCCGCATCGTTTTCGACTGCGTGTTGCAGAAACAAACGGTCGAAACTTTTGATCTCGCCGAACATCTCACGGGCCGGTTGCGGATCGCCGAATTTCTGTCCGACATGAGATAGATCTCCGCTGATCAATACAAAGGCATCCTCTTCTCTCACTAGGGAGCCCAGTACGCTGCTGAATCGATCGATCTGCCCGGCCCGGTGGCTCTCCTCCATATAGTAAAGGTCTTCGAAATCATTGACCAGCAGCGGCACAATGGAAAATTCGTGATCCCACAAGTAGCTCAGGAACAGCAGATGCAGCTCGATACTGTGTTCCAGCCGGTGGGCACGGTCGTTGCTGCTGAGTCCCGTTTCAACTCCGTCGGCTGCGAGGCGATCCGTCGAATTCGGGTCGACCGGGATCGTTTTAAGGGGAAGCTCAAAATCTTTCTTGCTCAAAATGAACGGCCGGTTTTCATACACCCCCGGGTATAGGCCGGCATAGTGGGAGGTACCCAATATCACCACCTTTTCGGGACGTAGTCGGCGAATCGGTGCAAATGACTCAACATACGTTTCGATCGCGATTCTCGGATCGATATGGGGCGCGTACAGTGCCTTGATCTCTCCTTGTATCTCCGGACCCTTGTCATCTTTGTAACTGGAAAATGCCCTGTCAAGCCATGCCTTCAGCTCACCGGCATCCGCGGGATAGGAGTGGCCGGTGGTGACCGACTTGTGCAGATCGGCCTTCTCATACCGCTCCTCCATCTGCTCCGCAAAATCTCTGAAATGCCGCGAGTCCAGCAGACGGTGCTCGTCAAGAAAACGCACATATTTGAGCAGGTCGTCGGTGGTGATATCGCTGTCCAGGTAGGGTTCCAGGTCGCTGATGCTTTTGCGGCCGTCCAGCAGGGATAGCAGCCCGCCGCTTTCACGGTGCAGGGCCAGGTCGGCGGTGGCATAGCCCAGCATGTCATGGAAGTAGAGATAGGAATCCCCGTTTTCCTCAATCGGGATAATCTCGATCTCGCGGCGCAGACCCGGGATCGGGTCGGTCTTGGAGTTGAAAAGATGATTATGGGCGCTCATCGAAGTTACTCGTTTTCTTTCCTCATCTCCCGGCACTCACATCGCCTGCCGTACTTCATGCAGATCGGGTGGTCCGGCGGCTCGCTGATCCTCGCCTTGCAGGCGTTGCGACCGTGCTGAATCATCAGGTGAGATAGGTTGGTCCAGTGTTCACGGGGGAATAACGCCATCAGGTCGCGTTCTATTTTGTCGGTATTCTTCTCTTCGTCGGTAAGACCGAAGCGGTTGGATAGACGCCTGACATGGGTGTCTACCACCACTCCCACATTGGTGGCGAACGCATTGCCCAGTACCACGTTGGCGGTCTTGCGGGCCACTCCCCGAAGTTCCAGCAGATCCTCCATCGTATCGGGCACTTCACCGTCGTACTCTTCGATGATGATCTCCGATGATCGCTTGAGCGCCTTGGATTTATTGCGGTAAAATCCGGTTGAGCGCACCAGCTCCTCGAGCTCCTGGATCGGGGCCTCCGCCATCGCTTCCGGCGTCGGGTACTCATCAAACAGTTCCGGGGTGACGTTGTTTACCTGTTCATCGGTGGTCTGGGCGCTCAGGATGGTGGCGATCAGCAGCTCGAACGGATTGCGGAAATTAAGGGCGCATTGGGGATTGGGATAGTGTTCGTAGAGTTCCTCCAGGAGCTCGCGGGCGTAGTCGATCTCCTGCTCTGTCTTGTCCGGCAGTTTTGGAATGCGGTTTTTCTCTTTCTTTGTCTTATCAGCCATAAAAAGGGATCCGTCGAATTAAAATCGGATCAAAAATTAAAAAACAGCCCGACTATTACAATTCCTATTTGCGGATCAACGTTTCAATCTACACTGTCCGAAAAAAGCTTGCATCATTGCGACTATTTTTTTTAAGATTTCCCTTCTGAAAGGAAACAATAGCTGGTGTTGAACCATGGGAATTACCGTTGAAGATCTTACAAAAACATACGGCCCGCAGCGGGCGGTAGATGATATCTCCTTCGAGGTAAAGACGGGGGAGATCCTCGGCTTTTTGGGTCCCAACGGCGCGGGCAAGAGCACCACGATGAAGATCATCACCTGTTTTATCAGCCCGGACCACGGGAGCGTGAGCCTGAACGGGTTCAACATCCACGAACACTCGCTGGAGGTGCGCCGCCGGATCGGATATCTGCCGGAAAACACGCCGCTCTACACTGACATGAGCATCGCCGATTACCTGGAATTTACCGCCCGGCTGCAGTCGGTGCCGGAGGATCAGATATCGGCCCGTATCCGGAAGATGATCGATCTTTGCGGGCTGGGACCGGAACAGCACAAATATATCGGGGAACTTTCAAAAGGATTCCGTCAGCGGGTGGGATTGGCGCAGGCGCTGCTGCACGACCCCGAGGTGCTGATCCTGGATGAGCCCACCACCGGGCTGGATCCCAACCAGATCGTGGAGATCCGCAACCTGATCAGGGAGATCGGCAGCGAGAAGACCGTGATGCTCAGCTCCCACATACTGAAGGAGGTGGAGGCGACCTGCGACCGGATTCTGATCATCAACGAAGGGCGGCTGGTAGCCGACGGCACCACCGGTGAGCTGCGCCGTCGCGCAAAAGGTGCCGGCCAGCTGCTGATAGAAGTGCAGACCGGCGATCCCGATACAGATGTGGCCGGAGAGCTGTCGGCTCTCCCCTCGGTGGCGAAGGTGGAGCGGGCGGATCGCGGATCCGCTGCCTGGAAAATCCATACGGAGCCTGAGCAGGATGCACGGGAACAGATCTTCCGCCGTTGCGTGGAACGGGATTGGGTGCTCACCCAGATGACACCCCTCGAGTCATCGCTGGAGGATATCTTCCGTGAGCTGACTGAACAGGAGCCGGGGGAGGCATGAGCATCAACAGGATTTGCAATATCAAAATGAAACAAACGGAGTATCAGAGATAACCATGCATCGGATCTGGATTATCAGCAAGCGCGAGATCAACGCTTTTTTTGATACCCTGATGGCCTATATCCTGCTCGTCGTGTTCCTGGGCGTGAGCGGCATCTTCACCTGGCTACTGGGCGGCAGCGATATTTTTTTCGTGGGCCAGGCATCGCTGCAGGGATTTTTCGGCGTGGCGTTCTGGACCCTCTTTTTCTTCATCCCTGCGGTGACGATGCGGATGGTAGCCGAGGAGGAGAGCTCCGGCACGTTGGAGCTGCTGGCCACCAAGCCGGTTAAGCACTACCAGATCATCGCCGGCAAATGGCTGGCTTCCTGGCTGCTGATCGTAATCTCGCTGGCTCTCACATTGCCTTACTATATTACGGTAGCTTCGCTGGGTCCCTTGGATCACGGCGCCGCCATCAGCGGGTACCTGGCGCTGCTCTTCGTGAGCGGGGTCTACACCAGCATCGGCATCTTCGCCTCCAGTCTCACCAGCAACCAGATCGTGGCCTTTATCCTGAGTCTGTTCATCGCCTTCTTCTTCCATTTTCTCTTCGGACAGATCACCACGCTGCTCCCGCAATCGCTGGCCAACCTGCTGGAGTTTCTCAGCATGGATCAGCACTACCAGACCATGTCGAGAGGCGTAATCGGAATCGAGAATATCATCTACATGATCTCGATTATCCTGCTCGGGTTTGTCTTTGCAACCACCGCACTTAAAAGGAGGCTATGGTGATGGAGTGGTTTAAAGGATTTCTGAAAAACAGGAGAGAAGCCCGCTACCAACTGCTGCTGGTAGTCGGTATTGCGATCACACTGAATCTTCTCGCCGAGGAACTGGTCCTTCGGTTTGACCTGACGGAGGATCAACGCTATACGCTTTCAGAAGCCAGCAGCGACATCGCCGAATCGCTGGAGGATCCGGTGACGGTCACCGCTTACTTTTCGGAGGACCTGCCGCCCCAGCTCTCACAGGCCCGCGATCAGTTTCGCAACTTCCTGGAGGAGTTTCGGGCCTACTCCGATGAAAACCTGGAGTACCGCTTTGTCAATCCCAATGAAAGTGAACAGACGGAACAGGAGGCCCAGCAGGTGGGTATCCAGCCGGTGATGATCGACGTGCGGGAACGTGACCAAGTTTCCCAGCGCAGGGTTTATCTCGGAGCATCCTTCAGCTACGGAGAACAGCGTGAAGTGGTTCCCTTCATTCGTCCCGGTTCTTCGCTGGAATACGCCATCGCCAGTACCATCAAGAAACTCACTATCAAAGAAAAACCGGTGATCGGCCTGTTGCAGGGGCACGGCGAGCCCTCGCAGGATGCGATTGTGCAGGTGGCCAACGAATTGAGCCAGCGCTACCGCATCCTCGATGTGGCCGGCCTCGATACAGCCGCGGTGCCGCCGGAAGTGGAGGTGCTGATGGTTATAGCGCCCTCGGAGGAGCTTGCCCTGAATGAACTTACCGCGATCGACCAGTACCTGATGGCGGGCGGCAAAGTGATCTTTGCGATCAACCGGGTGCAGGCCGACCTGCAGCGCGGGTTCGCCACACCGCAGGAGACTGGCATCGAGGATCTGCTGGCCGGTTACAATATTCCGGTCAACCCCAACCTGATACGTGATGCCAGCGCCAGCTCCATCCAGATACAGCAGCGGCAGGGTGGATTTACCTTTGTCAACCAGGTGCAGTATCCCTATCTGCCGATGGTCACCAATTTCGGTGCGCACCCGGTGAGCGAGGGGCTGGAGACGGTCGTGTTCCAGTTTGTATCCTCGCTGGATACAGCCGACGTGGACAGTGTGCAGTCGGTCAGGCTATTGGCGATGAGCTCCGACCAGGCCGGCATCAGCAGCGGTCGGTTTAATCTTGATCCTATGCAGGATTGGAGCGAGGAGGATTTTCCTGAATCCAGCATTCCGCTGGGTGCCGTTGTGGAGGGAAGGTTCCGCTCCGCCTTCGCGGGGGTCGACACGGTAGAGGTTGCCCTCGAAAAAAGTCAGGAAACCGCCATCATCGTTTTCGGTGACGGTGACTTTGTGATCAACGGAACGGGGCAGCAGCGGCAGCGCCAGCCGGAGGACAACATCAACCTGATGGTCAACAGCGTCGATTGGCTGGCCGACGATACCGGCCTGATGAGCCTGCGGACCAAAGGGGTCACCAACCGCCCGCTCATGAATGTCTCCGACGGGACCAAGGCATTCCTGAAATACCTGAATCTTTTGTTCCCGATATTGATGGTGGTCGGCTACGGGCTGTTGCGATACCGTCGTAGGATTGCTCGCCGCCGGCGCTGGATGGAGGAAGGCGTATGAATGTTAACCGTCTGAAAATGGGAACGTAGATTATGACCAACGCAACAAAATCGCTATTGATCATCTTTGTGACCCTGGTGGCTGCCACCGCACTGGTGAAATGGCAGTCGGGACCGCCCTCCAGCGAGCTGTTCCGCTCAAGCCTCGTCGAGGTGGACACCTCCAGGGTGAACCGGGTGGTTATAGAACAGCCGATCCGGGAAAGACGATTTACCTTTTTTCGGGAGGAGAATCGATGGATGGTTTCGAGCGCCGGTACAGGGGAGAGCTATACTGCTGATGAAAATGCGCTGCAGCGGGCGATAGACCGGCTGATCGGTCTGAACGTGAAAGCGGTAGCCACCCGTGATCCCTCCAGGCACACCCGTTTCAAAGTGGACAGTACCGGCACCAGAGTCACCCTGCTTGAAGATGA
Organism: Balneolaceae bacterium; assembly: GCA_033722635.1. Lineage (GTDB taxonomy): Bacteria > Bacteroidota > Rhodothermia > Balneolales > Balneolaceae > JAWVYR01. Next base: position 8,113 of record JAWVYR010000033.1, read on the forward strand.
GAACGAGCTGGCCTCGGTATATATAGGGGCACCGCAGATTTTAAGCCGGCGTGAGTTCAACAGCTACGTGCGGCCGGCAGGAGATGATGCGGTTTACTCGGTGGAGGGGTTTCTGAATCCGGTTTTCAACCGCGAGCTTGACGGCTGGAGAGCCAAGCAGGTGTGGGACCTGGAGCGCTCCGATATCAGCCGCATCGATTTCGGATACCCGGCCGACAGTTCCTTTACCATCTCAAGGGCGGGTTCAGGTTGGGTATCCGAGGGCGATACGCTGCGCAGTCCGGCATTGAGTTCGATGCTGACCACGCTCTCATCCCTGCAGGCCAACAGTTTCGCTGATACGCTTTCCGTAGAGAATTTCGGTGAGGGGCTGTATCGTATTCAGTTACATCTCAAGTCAGGTGAACAGAAGATGCTGCGAATCAGGCCGGGAGCCGGAGAGGATGACCCATTTTTCGCTGTGGCCTCCGATTTTCCCTATGTATTCACCCTGAATCGGTCCAACATGGAAAATACACTGCTCAAATCCCGCCGGGAACTTCTGCAGAATTAGATCTATCTTCACCTGATCCGCCTTCAGGGATCTTTTCCTAATACTCAATCTACTCGCATGCAGCAGGATCATGTAACTGGCCGGGCCCGTGCTTTAGTCGGCAGTCCCTACGCCTGGGTGGTGCTGGGGTTGCTCACGCTGATCTACATCTCCAGCTTTGTCGATCGGCAGATCATCGCCGTGCTGGCCACCCAGATACAGGATGAGCTGGATCTCAGCAATTTTCAGGTGGGGCTGCTCTACGGCCCGGCGTTCTCACTAATCTACGCGGTGTGCGGCATCCCGATGGGGCGGCTGGCCGACCTCTACTCCCGTCGGGTGATGATCGTTGCGGGTCTTCTGGTATGGAGCGCAATGACCTTTATCAGCGGCTTCGCCACCTCTCTGGCTTTCCTGATATCGGCCCGTTTTTTTGTGGGGATCAGCGAGTCGGCGCTGAGTCCGGCAGTCTACTCCCTGCTCAGCGATTATTTCCGCCCGCGCCAGCGCGCCACCGTATTCTCCATCTACGCTTCCGGTATCTTTATAGGCATCGGAACGGCATTCCTGGCCGGTGGCGCCGTCGCGCGGCTCTATGACTGGCGGACTGCCCTGATGGCGGTCGGTGCACCGGGTATCGTGCTGGCGGGCGTCGCATGGGTGGCGATCAAGGAGGTGCCCCGGGGGCTGACCCAGACGGCTGCACAGTACGAGCCTGATATGCCCCTGAAAGAGGTGCTGAACTTTATCCTACGGAAAAAGACGATCCTGCTCCACTTCGCCGGTTTCTCCTTCCTGGCGATGACCGGCTATACCGTACTGGGTTTCCTCGGCACGATCCTGACTGATATTCACGATGCCGCCCACCTGATTCCCCATTACGGCTGGTTCATGCTGGCGACGGCATTGAGCGTGGTCCTTTCCGGCAAGGTGGCCGACTACCTGGCCGGGAGATGGAACGCCGGCAGCCGTTTTTTGATGGGGATCGTTGCCGGCCTGGCCTGCCTGCCGCTTTACTACCTGGGGTTCTTCGCAGAATCGGGGGTGTCGGCCCTGCTGCTGATCGGATCGGCCAACGTGATCTCCTCCTCCTACAACGGGGTGGCTGCGGCGCTTATCCAGTACCTGGTGAGGCCCAACATGCGGGCGATCGCCGGGGGATTGTATCTCTTCATCATCAGTGTGGTGGGCTTCGGTATCGGTCCACCCCTGGCCGGCTGGCTGATGGATGAGGTCTTCACCGGACCTTACGGACCCGCCATGGCGGTCTTCCTGATCGTGACCTGCTGCGGTATCCTGGGAAGTGCCTGTTTCTGGCTGGCGATGCAGACCTACGATGCCGATGAGGAGGTGGATTGACGTGAAAAGTCAAAAGTGAAAAGTGAAAAGCAAACTCCTTCTAATCGTAAATCCTAATGTTCAAAATTCGAAACGGTTAAAGATTCTATTAATAAACTGCATATCTTGATCAGCGAGCGTTTCGGATTTTGGTCATTCGTGCTTCGGATTTTCCATTAATCACCCATCTGCTTCGATACCTTGATGGCTAAAGATTTTAACTCTTAACATATAAGCCAATTACAATTCATCGATCGCCTTTGACAGCTTCTGCAGCGACTTCTTGGCGTCTCCGAAGAACATCTGGTTAAAATCCTTGTAGAACAGCTCATTGTCGATGCCCGCAAAGCCGGGACTCAGACTCCGCTTGAAGACGATGGTTCGTTTGGCATCATCCACATTCATGATCGGCATGCCGTAGATCGGGCTGTCGGGCTGGGTCTTGGCGGCCGGGTTGACTACATCGTTGGCGCCGATGATCAACACCACATCGGTGGTCTTGAACTCGGAATTGATCTCCTCCATATCATATAGCTGATCATAAGGGACATCCGCTTCGGCCAGCAGCACATTCATATGGCCGGGCATCCGTCCCGCAACCGGGTGGATACCGTACTTGACATCCACGCCGCGGTTCTCCAGCTTGTCAGCCACCTCCTTGAGCACGTGTTGCGCCTGGGCAACGGCAAGACCGTATCCAGGTACGATTACCACCTTGTCGGAATAAATACACTGCAGTGCCACATCCTCTGCGGTGGTCTGGTTGACCGACTTGTCGGTGTCGGCAGCCGGTCCTGCTCCGGTGGAATCGCCTCCACCGAATGCTCCGAACAGCACATTGCCCAGCGTGCGGTTCATCGCCTTGCACATGATGTTGGTGAGAATCAGTCCTGCGGCTCCCACCAGCGCCCCGCTGATAATCAGCAGGTTATTGTTGATGACGAAACCCGCCATGGAGGCTGCGATGCCGGAGTAGGAGTTGAGCAGCGAGATCACCACCGGCATGTCGGCGCCTCCAATCGGCAGTACGGTCAGGATACCCAGGAAGAGCGCGATGCCGAAGATCAGCCAGAACGCCATCATATTGGAGGGGTCGTAGGTGAACCATCCGATCAACACCAGTGTACCGACTGTCAACAGCAGGTTGAAAATGTTTTGTCCCTTGAACGTGAGCGGCCGCCCCGCAACGAAGCCCTGCAGCTTGCCGAAGGCGATGAAGCTGCCGGTGAAGGTGATCGAACCGATCAGGATACTGAGGCCGATCGTCACCAGGTCCTGTGTGCCGAATGCCGTGGGTGCCGCGCGGGAAAACTCACCCCACGCCACCAGGGCAGAAGCTCCGCCCCCGAAGCCGTTGAAGATCGCGACCATCTCGGGCATGGCGGTCATCTTCACCTTGCGTGCGGCGATCGCTCCAAGAATTCCACCAATCAGCACACCGGCCACGATCAATTCAAAAGAGACGATCTGGCGATCGAACAAGGTGACCACTATGCCGAGCAGCATTCCCCAGGCGGCCAGCTGGTTGCCAGACCGGGCGGTGGCCGGAGAACCGAGCCGCTTGATTCCGAATATAAAAAGGGCCGTGGCTACCAGATAGAGCAATTGGATAGCATCGGGAATAAATCCTTGTAAAGAAGGTGGTAGCAGTTCACTCATCGTCTTTCTCCCCCTTTTTCTTGAACATCTCCAGCATCCGGTCGGTCACCATGAATCCGCCCACCACGTTGATGGTGGCGAAGATGATCGCCGCCAGGCCGATATACTGCGACCAGTCGTCGCCGGCATGTCCGGCTACCACCAGGGCACCGATGATGGTGATCCCTGAAATAGCGTTGGCCCCGGACATCAGCGGGGTATGAAGGGTCGGGGGCACTTTAGAAATCAGTTCAAAGCCCACAAAAGAGGCCAGAACGAAAATGAAAAGGTTGAATATGAGGCCTGACATATAATTTATATTGATTGAAATTAGTAGAAAGCACTAAATCCTAATGACCCAAATTCTAAACGATCATAATGTTGTTCGATATCGCTGTACATATATCTGTTAATAAGTATTTGGGATTTGGGGAATTAGAATTTAGGATTTACCGTCACGGTAATTCGGTATTTAATTTTCTTTCAATGCCGGACTTATAATTTCGCCCTGGTGCGTGATTGTCGTATTTAACGTGATCTCATCTTCGAAATCGAGCTTCAGCTCCCCCTCCTCCAACAGGTGGTCCAGCAAAGACATCATATTTTTGCTGTAGAGCTGGCTGGCGTGGTGGGCGAGCTGGCTTGGAATATTCAGCGGACCCGCAATTTTCACATCATTTTTTACGACCGTCTGTCCGGGTTCGGTCAGCTCGCAGTTTCCCCCCTGTTCGGCGGCCAGGTCCACCACAATGGAGCCGGGATGCATATCCTGCACCATCTCCTTGGTGACCAGCGTGGGCGCCTTCTTGCCGGGTACGAGTGCCGTAGTGATGATGATATCCGATTTTTTGGCGTGCTCATGAATAACCTGACGCTGCCGCTCCTGGCTATCCTTGGAAAGCTCCTTGGCGTAGCCTCCCTTGGTCTCGGTATCTTCCTCCTCCAGGGGCACCTCCACAAATTTGGCCCCGAGACTTTCCACCTGTTCCTTTACGGCGGGACGAATATCAAAGGCCTCAACCACTGCTCCCAGCCGCTTGGTGGTGGCGATCGCCTGCAGTCCTGCGACACCTGCGCCCAGCACCAGCACCTTAGCCGGGGCGATGGTACCGGCGGCGGTCATCATCATCGGCATGTAGCGGTCCAGCTCATCGGCGCCGATCAGTGCCGCCTTATAGCCGGCAATCGAGCTCATCGATGAGAGTGCATCCATACTTTGAGCCCGGGAGATGCGGGGAATCGCATCCATGCCCATGGCGGTGATCTTCTGCTGCTTCAGGAACTCAACAAGATCGCGGTTCTGAAGCGCCCAGAGGAAACAGATAAGCATGCTCCCCTCTTTCATCGTCGACAGATCCTCCCGGGGAGGCGTCTGAATACTGATCAGCAGATCGGCTTCGGCAAAAAGCTTATTTCGATCGGGGATGATTTTCGCACCCGCTTTTTCAAAGTAAGAATTCAAAAAGTTGGACGCCTCACCAGCGCCATCCTGAATCCAAACATCCAGTCCCTGTTCGGTCAGTTTCTCCACCGTTTCGGGTATCAGGGCAACTCTTTTTTCGAGGTCCTCCACCTCTTTGGGAACAGCAATGATCAAGGGCAACCTCCAGTTGGATTAATAAAAACTGTTGAAACATAGTTAAATTGAAATGATATGCAAACAGAATCTTGGTGAAATTTGTAGTGGTTTCCCTGATTTTTGTGCCTTTTGATACGGCACCACTATCGTCGGAATTTTATAATCAATATTGAAGGGGAAGGCGCACAGGCAGTGGGCAGCGGTCAGTGGGCAGGAGGCAGTTGGCAGGATGCAGAATGCAGTAGGCAGGAGGCAGTAGGAATGCTATAAACCACGGCTGTCATTCTGAAGGCCACCTCAACTGGTAGTTACGGTGGATAAATCTCGGCGTAGGTGGGGTTCACTTCTCGCCTCTTGCAACTCAATTCCATCATCCCTTTCTATCAAATCCATAGATAATACCAACCCAATATCTGCCCGAAAATTGAGTTATTTTTTGTATCATTATTGCTTCGATGTTTAAACAATTAGTGAAAGCAAGAAAAGAAAGAATATTTCAATGGAAGATATCGCAGGAAAAACATTCGACGTAGTTATCATCGGCAGCGGTCCGGCCGGCTTGACAGCCGCCCTCTACGCCGCACGGGCCGACCTGCATCCGATCGTGTTTGAGGGGCCCGAAC
>JAWVYR010000034.1:0-13454 GCA_033722635.1 Balneolaceae bacterium
GCGGCCTTCGAAGCTGAACTGTTCAACCCGATAGGGATCCTCGTTTTGGGTTGTGCCGTTCAGGCTGCTGGCGGAGGCGTTGACCACCATCGCCATGACCCAGAGAAACGGCAGTAGGAAAGCCAGGGTTATTTTAAATAGGAAGTCTTTACGCATATTATTCATAGAAAAAGAGATTATTTAGGAGTCAAGCAAAGCTGATAAAGAGATTCAGAAAATGGTTCCGATTCCAACAGTTCGATACGTATCCGGACCTCTTAAGTTTCAGGATTAAGGTAGTCGGAACAGCCGGAGGCCAGCGGTAGGAGAGAAGAAATCTAATTATTATTTTCAACCTGCCTTACAACCAACAGATTTCGATCAGATATGAAACTTCCTTTTGCATTAGCGAAGCGTTTTGTTGCCGGTGAATCGTTCAAAGAAGCGATCCCAAAAGTCCAGGCGTTGAATCAGAAGGGTATCGAAGTGACCCTTGACCTTCTGGGAGAAAATGTCAAGGACCGCGAGATGGCCGAGGAGTCGGTGCAGAACTACATCAACCTGCTGGATAAGATTGAGGAAGCCGATATGCGAAGCACCATCTCCATCAAACTCACCATGCTGGGTCTCGATATCGACAAGCAGTTTTGCAGGGACAATCTGTTCAGGCTGCTGGAGGTGGCGGAGGGCCACGAGCAGTTTGTCCGGATAGATATGGAGGGTTCCGATTACACCCAGGATACGATCGATCTCTACAAGGAAGCGTTTCAACGGTACGGCAAACATGTGGGCATCGTGATCCAGGCCTATCTGCACCGCAGCAAGAGGGATATCCCGGAGTTGGCCGATATGGGAGCCGACATCCGTCTCTGCAAGGGAGCCTACAAGGAGCCCGAGCGGATCGCTCTTCAGGATATGCCGGCCATACGCGAGGCGTTCAAGGAGTATGCGGCTATACTGCTGAATGAAACGACCTATCCCCGCATCGCCACTCATGATGAGGAATTGATCGAATGGGTGAAAGATTATATGGTCAGGGAACAGATCGGCAAAGCCCGCGTGGAGTTCCAGATGCTCTATGGACTGCGGCAGGATACGATGGAGCAGATGACCCAGGAGGGATTCAACACCCGTATATATGTACCCTACGGAACGATGTGGTTTCCCTATTTCAAGCGGCGGCTGATGGAGCGCAAGGAGAATATCTGGTTTATACTCACAACGATGTTTAAGAAGTGAATTGTTAGACTGGAAGATAATTTTAAATTTTGAGTGTTTAATTTTGAATTATTTTTCCAGCACCCAACAGCTGTCCATCCCCGGCGGATCCAGCATCCGGCGTTTTACGTCTGTCCTTTCGTTGTGGAACCTGTCCGGCGAATACAGATTATAATAGGGGTTGTAACAGAGTGTCATTAAATTTTGGATCTGACTGATTCTTCATTTTGGATATTAATTATGGGAGATTCCCGGTCCATCAAGTGCTTAACATGATTCACACGCATGAGGAATAATAAATACAGGTATCTTGGCCTTCTTCTGCCTTTCCTCTTAGGGGTGTTCATGCTCTTCCTGCCTCTTGTTCGGGATTTTCATGTGGAGTCGGCTTTGATCGCGGCCACGTTGGGAAGTTTCTGGGCAGCTATCCGTGCCTGCAGGAGCTCCCTGAATCTGCGTGAAGATTTCAGGGAGGCGACAAGGGTACTGGCCGGAATCTTTCTGATCGGCCTGCCGCTCTTCCTGTACTCTTTTTTCACCGGCTGTCTCAGTGTTCATGGGATCGGTTTCTGGCTCCTGTATCCGGTTCCGAGCGTCTACCTGGGATACGCCGTGGGCCGACTGCTACGACACTGGAATATTCCGTATCGAAGATTCCTATCCTTTCTTCTGCTGTTTGTGATTGCTGCGGGGGTGCTGCTGTTTGAACTGATGAACTATCCGCAGGTCTATTTTTTTAACCATATCTGGGGGGGATGGCCCGGCCCGATCTATGATGAGGTGATAGAGGTGGGGTCATCGCTGCTTTTTTTCAGAACCATCACGCTCTTCTGGATCCTGCTGGTTTGGCAGCTTCCCCTCATCGGCCGGTCGGGGGAATCAAAGTGGATCGTGATCTTTTCCGGTCTGGCCCTGTTGATCAGCTATACCCAGATGGCCGAAATGGGGATCATCTCTCCGCGCTCCTGGATACAGCAGCAGCTGGGCAGTGAACGGACAACCCGGCACTTTGAACTCTATTACGACGACCGATACTATTCCGAAAACGAGATCGACCTGCTGGCAGTGGAGCATGAATTTTTCTATCAGATATTATCCGATACGTTGGGCCTGGAGCCAGAGAGGGAAGGTAAAATTGAAAGCTATCTGTACGGCCATGCCTGGCAGAAAAAAAATATTGTGGGTGCAAAGTACACCAGTTTTGTCCCGATATGGCTCGAGCAGGATCAGCTCCATATCGCCCGCCAGCAACTTGATGGCACCCTGCAGCATGAGTTGGTCCATGTACTGTCGAAGCGCTTCGGAAATGAGCTCTTCCACGGAAGCTGGAGTATCGGGCTGGTGGAGGGGTTGGCTGTAGCTTTGGCCCCGGATCGATCGGGCCGATCGACTATCGATCAGATCGTCGCTGCAGAGCAACCCTATCCGGATGCGACGACCATGCGGAATGCCCTTTCACCATGGGGCTTCTACACGGGGCGGTCAGGTATCAGCTACACCACCACCGGTTCTTTCGTCCGGTACCTGCTCCAAACCTATCCGGTTTCCCATTTCCGGGCCGCCTATTCAGGCGGCGACCTGGCATCTCATTATCCGGACCCCTTGGAGCAGCTGATTGCGGGCTGGCATCAGAAACTGGATTCCGTCGAAGTGGATACGGTCGACCGCAGTATCGCCAACCGCATCTACAGCCGCCCCTCGCTTTTCGAACAGCAGTGCCCGCATGTGGTTTCGGAACGGGCCGGCCTGATCGATCGGTACCGCTTTCACCTGGCCAGAAGGGATACTACACGGGCGCTGGAGCAGCTGGACCAACTGATTGTTCATGAGCCGGGAAACTACCGCCTGCTGACCGAGTGGGCATATATGCATCTGGATCTGCTTCAACATGATGAGGTCCGCAAAGTCGCTTCCCTTGAGGATTCCTCCACTGTGCTTCAGCTGTTATATGCCGATGCGTTTCGATTATCGGGAGATACCTTGCAGTCGAACCAGCACCTTTACCGGGGTGTGGAACTTGTGGCCATCGAGAATGATACTTCATTTGACGAACTGTTCGCCTCCCGGCTCGATGGTGACCAGTGGGATTACTATATGGGGGTCACCTATCATGAAACCTTATTCGACTCCTTGGATTTTGAGCAGTTTTATTACCGGACAAAAGTCCGCCAGGTTCTTCTCGCGTTGGAGGAGGAACGGTGGGACCGGTTTAAATCGTATGCCCGCATGCTGTTGGACCTTCCGTTGGATCCGACCTATTTTGAAGCCTACCTGAATATGATCCATCAGCTGGCCTTCCTGCGGGAAATTGACCTGGCAGAACAGTATATCGGGAAGCTGGAAGAGCATTCACTGAGGCTCCGGTACCGGGAGCGCCTTGAGGAGGAGCGAGCGTGGATCCGCTTTATCCGGACGATCTGAATTAGGCAGTAGGATTTCCCTCGTAAAATTTATTAATTACCGTCTTAACTGAAGAAAAAGGTATGAGTATGAGAACAGTGATATTTTTCGGGCTGCTGACTTTGGCCCTTAATGCGAATGCCCAGGAGTCGGGTAAGGAGACCAAAGCAGCTGAACCCGAAACGTTCACCATGGAATACGGGGACTCGACCATCGTGATGCAAAAATACTTCATCGCTTTTCTGAAGGCAGGTCCGAACCGCAGCCAGTCGAAAGAGGAGGCCGAGGAGATACAGAAGAAACACCTGGCTCACCTGACCAGAATTTACGAACAGGGTAAAACCAGTATCACAGGGCCTTTTGCAAGTGACGGGGAGATCCGCGGAATCGTCATTTTCAACACCTCTACGATGGAAGAAGCTAAGAAGCTGGCCAACGAGGATCCCGCCGTAAAGGCGGGTCGGTTAGTGGTGGAGATTCTTCCCTGGTGGGCGATGAAGGGAGCTACGCTGAAATAATAACAGATAAAAAGCAAATTGAGGATTGTATGATCAAGAAGAAGATACAGGAGGAGATCAACGAACAGATACAGGCGGAGCTGCAGTCGGCCTATCAATATTTGGGATATGCCGGCTGGTTCGAGGAGAAAAATCTCGACGGTTTTGCTCACTGGCTGAAACATCAGTGGGAGGAAGAGATCGAGCATGCGATGAAATTTTACCACCATATCATACGGCGCGGGGGGCATGTAGAGTTGAAAAAGCTGGAGGCTCCCAGGGTGGATGCCGACAGTCCGGCGGAGATCTTTGAACAGGTGCTGGAACATGAACGCCATATCACGAAACGGATTCACAAGCTCTATGACCTTGCCGAGAAAGAGGATGATTACCCGCTCAAGACCCTCCTGCACTGGTTTATCGAGGAGCAGGTTGAGGAGGAGGATACCTCAAGCACCATCCTGGAGAAGTTGGAGCTGATCGGAGAACAGGGGACATCGCTTTATGTGCTGGACCGGGAGCTTGCTCAAAGGGAGTAGCTATTCTCCGGTGAAAAGGGATTACTCCATACCGGCGGGAGAAGCCAATCTGAAAAGCCTGCTGGTGGTGTTGCCGATGGCGGTGGTTCTGGTTTTTGCATACCAGCAGTGGTACGGATGGCAACAGCTTTTGCGGGATATGGAACTGCTTTATAGCCATTACCTGATCTCCCTGGGTGCCATCATCGGTGGCATTATTCTTCACGAGTTGATTCACGCCATAGTGTGGGTTGGGCTTGGCAGCTCCTCATGGGAGCAGGTCACCTTCGGCTTCAACCTGAAAGGCCTGGCGCCCTATGCGCATCTTGGGGAGCCGGTAAAAATTTCTGTGTATAGAGCGGGCACGCTCGCACCCGGCCTTATCCTGGGTCTGCTGCCCTATTTGGCCGGCCTGGTCGGGGGAATAATGCCGCTGGTCTGGTTTGGTTACCTCTTCACCATCGTGGCCGGAGGTGATTTTCTGATGGTATGGCTCATTCGGGATATAAAGAAAGGCAGCATGGTACAGGATCATCCCGAGCGGATCGGGTGTGTAGTGGTGGAAGAACGGTTTGGGAATCAGGAGTCAGGAACTTAAACTCAGCTACAGTACGATCCATAACCCATTAAAGGTTTTCATCAACCAATAACCACCAACAACTCACCAAAGCGCATGTCCAAATATCGCTTCATACCCTACGATGCTTACCAGGAATATCCGGTTGACGAGATGAAAAAACGGGCCCGCCGGTTTTACGAGGAGATCAAACGGAGGCGCACAGTACGGGACTTTTCCGACCGGGACGTTCCCAGGGAGATTATCGAGGATTGCATCCGGGCCGCCGGTACTGCTCCCAACGGGGCCAACATGCAGCCCTGGCATTTCGTGGTGGTCAGCGATCCCGAGTTGAAGAAGCAGATCCGGGATGCTGCGGAGGAGGAGGAAAGGGAATTCTATGAGCGCCGGGCTACCGATGAGTGGCTGGAAGCGCTCGAGCCGCTGGGCACCGATGAGCACAAGCCCTTCCTGGAGCGGGCGCCCTACCTGATCGCTATCTTTTCGCAGAGCTACAGCTTTAATGAAGAGGGTGAGAAAGTGCGGAATTACTATGTGAAGGAATCCGTCGGGATCGCGACGGGAATGCTTATTACGGCCCTGCACACTGCAGGGTTGGCCACCCTGACGCATACCCCGAGCCCGATGGGGTTTCTGAACGAGCTGCTGGGTCGACCCGATCACGAGCGGCCCTTCCTGATTCTGGTTGCCGGTTATCCCGTGGAGGATGCCGAGGTGCCGGATATCGACAAGAAGCCCTTGGATGAGATAACGACATTTGTTTGAAACCATCCTCCCGTCGGACGGCTGGTTTTGCCGTCCGACGGGTAAGGAGTGGGCATTAAACAGTCTTCGCCCGCCCCATAAAAACCAGGAGCCGGACGGGTATGATTAATGAAATAAACTGCTGGGTCGTAACGTCTATGTAGAAACCAACTAAATAAAACGGGTGAATGTCCGAATCGGATACAACCAAAACCAAATCCTGGAAGCGGGAACTGATCGAGTGGGGTATACTGATCGGCGTAGCGGGGGTACTCTGGCTGACCGGCCTCCACACTGAGGTGATCGGAAAAATTCAGCAGGCGATTCTGTGGACCGGTGTTTTGCAGCCTGATACAGAGATCACAGCTGAGCAACCGATAGAGGCGGATTACAACATTCCGCTGGTCACGCTGGAGGGAGAACAGACTACCCTGGAACCTTTTAAGAACAGGGTGGTGTTCATCAACTTTTGGGCAACCTGGTGTGCACCCTGTATAGCCGAAATGCCCAATATCGATGCCCTCTACGAGCGATACAGGGATAACAGGGAGATCACCTTCGCCATGGTCTCAGTCGACCGGGAATTGGGAAAATCCCGTGAGTTCATTGAAAACAAGGAATTCTCTTTTCCTGTCTATCATCTGTCGGGTCCCCGCCCAGCGGTCTATGCCGGACAGGTGATCCCCACCACCTATGTTATCAATAAAAGTGGCCATATAGTGGCGCGGAGCGAAGGAATGGCCAACTACAACACCCGATCCTTCCGGGCCTTTCTCGATACACTGATTGCCGAATAGTTCAGGCGAACCGGTCGGCCAGCCGGTTGATCAGGTAGCCGCTCTCTTTCAACGCCTGGCTGGCAAAACGGCCGAAAAAGTCGGTTACCGATTCAAACTCCTTGATGAAGCCCTCCTTGTCATCGTTCTCCACCATCGTACTGAGTCTCTTATGGTGCTCGAAGAACTGCAGCAACAGCTCGCGGCGCTCCTTGTTGGCGAAGACGATATCCGCGTAGAGCTCGGCGCTCTGGGCAAATATCCGGCCGGTCATCATCAGCTCGGCGCGGTAGATCGGGCTGGAGTAGTCCAGGATATCCTGCGGCTTCAGGTCGTAGGTTTTCATGAAGGATCCGTGCAGCAGGGCCACGAAGTGCCGCAGCCCCTGTACCATGTGCATCACATGATCGTGCTTTTCCGGATCCGCCTCGATCACCTGCATGCCCCACAGGCGGCACTGTCGGATCAGCCAGTCGGCCCGATCGGCATCACGGGCAGGGCACGCCACCATCAGCTGCTTGGAGAGGTTCTGAACGTCCGGTCCGTGCATCGGGTGTAGCCCGACCACCGGGCCGTCGTGAACTTCCAGCATCGCCTCGATCGGCTCGCTCTTGTTGCTGGTAAAGTCGGCCAGAATCGTTTGGCTATTCAGTTTGGGACCCAGCCGTTTTATCACATCCACGGTGACGTTGATCGGCACGGTAACGATCGCCAGATCGAGCCTCGGGGCGATCTCCTCCAGTTCATGCCAGTTGTGTTTGTCGATCCTGAACACTTCGTGATCGGTCTGCTCGGCAATCCGGGCATAGAGGTTGCCCATACCTCCTTTGGCTCCCACGATCAGAATATGCTTGGGCTCACGGGTGGCGCGGGGAAACTCCTCGGCCGACTGGCTGGCGCGGGAGGAGGACATGATCATCCGGAGAAAATCCTCGGCCCACTCGGGATCCAGGTCGCGTGCCTCGGCCTGCTTGCGGAACGCCTTCGTCTTTTCATTTTCGCGGCTCGCCACAAAAATCGGCAGTTTTTTGCGGACCTTCTTCCGGCTGATCTCCTTGATGATGTTGTTGCGTTCGGAGAGCAGATCCAGGATCTGCCGGTCGATCAGATCCAGGCGTTCGCGTTGCGGGGCAAGATCTTTTTCTTCAGGACTCATGGTATTCAGTTAATTGCGGATTGCAGCATATGGGCAAACCGCTGATTGCAAATATTATTGTCAATTGCTCTAAAAATATGTGATTTTAGGAGAATGATAACAGGAATTTTGCGTTTAGTGTTGAATGAAAGAAAAGAGCGCCTGAACGCCTTATCAACCAGAATTACAGATCGTGTCTATGTCCCATTTTGACCTTCAATCGCCCTGGCCCCCGGCCGGTGATCAACCCCAGGCGATCAAGGAGCTGGTGGAGGGGCTGGAGCAGGGTGACAAATTCCAGACGCTGCTGGGCATCACCGGTTCGGGCAAGACCCGCACCGTAGCCGATGTGATCGACCAGGTGGAGCGACCCACTCTGGTAATGAGCCACAACAAGACACTGGCAGCACAGCTCTACCGTGAGCTCAGTGACTTTTTCCCCGACAACCGGGTGGAGTTTTTCATCTCCTATTACGACTACTACCAGCCGGAGGCCTATATCGCGTCGCAGGACAAATATATCGAAAAGGATCTCTCCATCAACGATGAGATTCAGCGGCTGCGCCTGCGGGCTACCAGTTCGCTGCTGTCGGGCCGGCGCGACGTGATCATCGTCTCCTCCGTGAGCTGCATCTACGGTATCGGTTCGCCCTCGGAATATGAGAAGCTGATCATCAACCTTGAGACCGGCAAGGAGATCCCGCGCAACACGCTGCTCTACGATCTGGTGGATCTGCACTACACCCGAAAGGATCAGGATTTCAGCCGGGGAACCTTCCGGGTCCGAGGCGACCTGGTGGATATCTATCCGGCCTATGCCGAGGACGGTTTGCGGATCCAGTTCTGGGGGGATGAGATCGAGAAGATGGAGGTATTCGATGTGGAGAGCGGGGATGTGATCGAAACGGTCGAGGAGTTCCGCATATATCCGGCCTCTCACTATGTGACCACCAAGGACCGGCTGGAACAGGCGATCGACCAGATTCGTGACGAGCTCTATTGGAGGGTGGAGGTGCTGAAGGAGGAAGAGAAATACCTTGAAGCCAAGCGGCTGGAGCAGCGCACGCTGTTTGATATCGAGATGATGCAGGAGATCGGCTACTGCCAGGGTATCGAGAACTACTCCCGATACCTGAGCAACCGCAAACCGGGCGAGCGGCCCTACTGCCTCTTCGACTATTTTCCGGATGATTTTCTGCTGGTCGTGGATGAGAGCCATCAGACCGTACCGCAGATTTCAGCCATGTATGGCGGCGACCGGTCCCGCAAGGTGGAGCTCGTGGAACACGGATTCCGGCTGCCTTCGGCCCTGGACAACCGGCCGCTGACGTTCGAGGAATGGGAGACGATGATCAACCAGTGTATTTTTGTGAGTGCTACGCCCAGCGACTATGAACTGGAGAAGAGCGGAGGGGTGGTGGTCGAGCAGATCGTTCGTCCCACCGGACTGATGGAGCCGGAGATCGAGGTGCGGCCAGCCGACAACCAGATCGACGACCTGATAGATGTGATCCGTGATCGGGTGGATCGCGGCCACCGGGTGCTCTGCATCACCCTGACCAAGCGTTTGGCCGAGGAGCTCAGCGAATATCTCAAGAATATAGGTATCTCCGCCGCCTACATGCACAGCGAACTGGATGCCCTGGAGCGGGTTGAGGTGCTGTTCAAATACCGGCGAGGCGATTTCGACGTGCTGGTCGGTATCAACCTGCTTCGGGAGGGAATCGATATTCCGGAATTGAGCCTGGTGGCAATCCTGGATGCCGACAAGGAGGGTTTCCTGCGGTCGGAGACGTCGCTTTTTCAGATCGTCGGTCGAGCAGCGCGTAACGTGGAGGGGAAAGCGATTTTATACGCGGAGAAGATCACCGACAGCATGCGGTCGGTGATCGATGAGACCGCTCGCCGCCGTCGCCTCCAGAAGGAATACAACGAGGAGCACGGCATCACCCCGAAGACGATCGAGAAAGATCTTAAACCGCTGGTGGATCCCGCATTGATCTCTGCGCAGACCTTCGACCTGGAGATGCGTCCGGAGGAAGAAGAGGCGCTTGAGGTGGTCAAGGTGGCTGAAGAAGGTATCAAATACAAGGCCAACCCGGCGATGAATGAAGTTACATTTGAAAGCAAGGAAGAATTTCTCGATTATCTGAGAGATTCGATGTATACAGCGGCTAAAAATATGGAGTTTGAAGAGGCCGCACGGATACGCGATCAGATCGAACAGCTTGAAAATGAACTTTAAAAGAGTGCTGTTCTGTTACTGTTGAGAATCAATAAACGGTAAAAACAGCATCAACGGATGAAACGATGGGTGTGATGGGGACCTTTACGTATCTGAAAAATTTCCTAAAGGACAAGGATGTCGCTTCGGTTACCCCTACCTCCAAGACGTGCATTAAAAAGGTCTGCAGGCATATCGATTTCAGCCGGGATATCACGGTGGTGGAATATGGTGCCGGTACCGGGGTGTTTTCAACATATATGCTCGATCAGATGACTCCCGGTTCGCGGCTCATTCTCTTCGAGACCAACAGTGATTTTTTCGAGGAGCTTCAGGAGATCGACGACCGCCGAGTGGAGCTGTACCAGCAGTCTGTGGAGCATGTAATTGATCTGCTGGATGAGAGCCTACACGAAGGAGTGGATTATATCGTCTCGGGCATTCCCTTCTCTTTTCTGGATAATGATGAGACTGTATCGGTGTTGAAGCAAAGCCGCCAGCTGTTGAAGAAAGGGGGATTTTTTCTGGCGTATCAGACATCGGGACACCTCAAGGACCCGCTCAAAGAAGTGTTCGACCGCCTTGAGACCGAATTTGTGCTCTTCAACATCCCGCCGATGCTGGTTTACAAGGCGGCCAAAGAAGCCTAGCGTAGTAAGCTACGGGGTATTAAGTAAATAGACCCGTTATACGCTGGTTTACTTCTCCTCGCCCTCGGCCTCGGCTTCATCGGATTCTTTTGCGGCAGCGACCTCCTCGGTTTCAGGCTCCTGCTGCTTGGCCTGATCCGCCTGTTCCTCCTGCTGATTCTGCTTCTGCTCCTCTCCGCTTTCCTGCTCCGTTTCAGGCTGCTCCTCCAGGACCTCTGCCTCCTGTTCGGCTGCATAGTCGCGGAACTCCTCTCGTTCGCGGATGCGGGCCGATTTCCCTTTCCGCTCGCGCAGGTAATAGAGCTTGGAGCGGCGGACGTCTCCGCGTTTCTTCACTTCAATTTTGGCGATGAAAGGGGAATACAGGGGAAAAATCCGTTCAACCCCGATGTTGCCGGCAGATACCTTTCGCACGATGAAGGTTTTGTTCGCTCCGGATCCCCGGCGGGCGATGACAGTGCCCTCGAACTGCTGAATCCGCTCTTTGTCGCCCTCGCGCACGCGGTAGTGTACATTCACCGTATCACCGGCATCGAAGTCGGGAATGTCATCCCGGGTCAGGGTCTGTTCTGCTAATTTTAGCTTGTCCATGATTGTATCCTCTGGCTAATGTTTTTTTAAAAATTTCTTGTAAATGTCGGGGCGCAGCTTTCGGGTGCGCTCCACCGATTTTTCATATCTCCATTCGAGCACTTTCCGGTGGTCGCCGGACCGGAGCACTTCCGGGACCTCCATATCTCTGAACTCGGCCGGACGCGTATATACAGGCGCATCCAGCAGGTCATCCTGGAACGAATCGCCCAGGGCACTTTCCACATCGCCCAGCACGCCGGGCAGCAATCTGACGACCGCATCCACCATCACCAGTGCCGGCAGCTCGCCTCCTGAGAGTACATAATCGCCGATACTGTATTCGCTGGTTATCAACGTATCCCGCACGCGCTGATCCACGCCTTTGTAGTGCCCGCACAGGAACACCAGGTTCTTTTTCAGCGAGAGCTCGTTGGCCACATCCTGGTCAAAGGGAACGCCGTCAGGCGCGGTGAAGATGATCTCGTCATACTCCCGCTGCTCCTTCAGCTCTTCGATACAGGAGAATATCGGCTGGGGCGTAAGCACCATGCCGGATCCCCCGCCGTACGGATAGTCGTCCACTTTCTTGTGCTTGTCCTCCGAATAATCACGGAGGTTATGCACATGAATCTCGACCTGCTCCTTCTCGACCGCATTCCCGATGATGCTGTGGTTCAGCGGACTTTCAAGCAGCTGCGGCACGGCCGATATGATATCTACTCGCATCAAGATTACTCCTCAAAAAGTTGATCCAGGTTGCGGCATTCGATCCGCCGGTTCTTCTCATCCGTCGAAACTATATACTCATCAACATAAGGGATTAACAGCTGCTGCTGTTCCCTTCCGAGGACCGACAGGATCGGATGGGCCGGATTCTCCAGGAGTTCCTCGACCTTGCCGACAGTATTTCCTTCGCTGTCGACCACCTCATAGCCGGCCAGATCGGGGGATACCTCCTCCTCATCGATCAGCTCTTCTACGCGTTCCCGTTCTACATACACGGGGCTGCCTTTGAGTTCCACGGCCTGGCCGCGATCCATCACGTGCTCAAATTTAACAAAGAACGAGAGCCGGTTTTGCTTCTCCTCGACCCGGACCGACTCCACCCGGGCGGGTATCAGGTCACCCCGGCTGTTTTCATATCGAACCAGCTCGATCTCTTCGAGGAGATCCGGGATGAAAAAGTCAGAGGTGATCATCACCTCGCCTTCCACCCCGTGGGGCCGGGCGATTTGCCCGATCCGCATATACTGGTTTTCGACCGGTTCCAGCATCATGCACCTGCATCAGTGCAGGAGTGACTGTTGAATAAAACGTTTATTCCTCTTCCTGTTTGCTCTCCCAGGCACGTAGAACCGTCACACGGTCTTCGTCCTCGGGAACAAACCCTTTCAGCTTTTCAAGCGGTGTATTCTCGATATGCTCGATCGCCTCTTTGGCCAGCATATCGGTGGAATTTTCCGCTGCCTCATCAGCTTCAGCTTTTTCCTCTTCCGCCTCGGCAGCTTCCTCCTGCTCCTCTGCCTCAGCTTCCACAACCTCTTCTTCTTCAGGTTCTTCTTCGGCCTCTTCTTCTGCCGCTTCAACCTCTTCCTCGGGTTCTTCAGCGGCTTCCGATTCCGCCTCTTCCTCAGCTTCTTCAGCAGGGGGTTCCGCCACGGCTTCCTCTTCCGTCTCTTCGACTTCAGCCGTTTCGGTCTCCTCGGCAGCTTCAGGCTCTTCCACGGCCTCTTCCGTTTCGGCAGCCGTTTCTGCTTCTTCCTCAACCGCTTCTTCGGCCTCGGCAGCGGCTTCGGTCTTCTCTTCGACTTCTGCTTCGGGTTCGTCCACCGCTTCTTCGGCTTCAGCTGTCTCCGCTTCGGCGGTCTCTTCAGCAGCTTCCGCTTCCGTATCGGCCTCTTCCTCCTCAGCAGCGAGAGCTTCCTGCTTGGCCTTTTCCTTGGCGGCTTCTTCCGCTTTCTTCTTCAGCTGTTTTTCATACTCTTTCTCTTCAGCTTCAAGCAGGGAGCGCCGCTTCTCTTTCTGCGACTTCGGCTTCTCCTCTCGCTCTTCCTTGGCTTCGCGCCACTCCTCGAGGGCTGCTTCGATCTCCTCATCGGATTTACCCCATCGTATGAGATGCATCTTGTATAGGATCCCTTCATCCTTCAGGATGGCGCGGAC
>JAWVYR010000035.1:0-13244 GCA_033722635.1 Balneolaceae bacterium
AATCCCAGTGTCAGGTCCGCCATCAGCTTCAGCCGGTTGATCTCGAACAGCATGCCGGCATTGAAGGAGGTGGGGAGCAGGGAGGAGAACTCCGATCGGTCTACGCGATCCGGGTTGTCGTAGGGGTTGAACCCGGCCGGTGTCGATGCCAGGAGGGCAAGATGTTGTCCGTAAGCCCCGATAAATTTGGACCCTGAAGGAGCAATCGCGGCTGCCGAGGTGGTGTCACGGCTGTTTTCTATGAAGAGTGGTTCATCATTGTACCGTACAAAGCCGATGTCGGTTACCGAGAAGCTGAGGCGTAGCGACCGGTTGATCGGCTCCCGTTCGTTTTGATCCTGGAAAGTGGAAAGCTCATCCCCAAACGTCAGTACATAGGTCAACCCGAAGTCGACTCCCAGACCATAGCCGGTTGGATCGGTGAAAAAACGCCTGTCGAGATTCGATGCGATGGCACCGGAGGCATCACCGATACTCAAGAACTGGTCGGTCATCGATGAGAGTGCGCCGCTTGAATAATATTCAAAAGACTGTACCAGCTCGGGCTGCACTCCGCCGGTCTGACGGTATTGTGAAAAAGCGTGGGCTTCGAAATAGGAACCCGCAATAATGAATTTCGGTGCGATCCCCACATACAATTTGCTGAGCTGTGGAAAAAGGCCGCTTACCGGCATAAACTCACGGGCATATCCGAATGATATTTCATACAGCGTGTTGGATTGCTGGGTCAATCGCAGGTCCCGAATCCTCTCGGTTCCGGTATCGGTAAACTCACTGCTGTACCAACCTCTGCCCGCTTTGATCCGGGTAGCCGTACGCATGCGGGCCGCCAGGGAGAAGGTGATATCCTTATGATGCCAGGAGACGCCCGCTAGAATAATATCGGCCCGGTTTTGGTGTTCCGACAGCAGTTTTGAATCTTCGTAGTTACGGTCGACCAGATCTTGCCTCTGATCTCCGGTAAAGTCGTGTTCGCCGGGGGACAGAACCGAGAATATGTCGATAAAATTCTCGAATTGACCTTGGAGCGAGGAGCTAGATAACACCGGATCGAAATACAGTGTGGATTGCAAGACTCCCACCTCGAAATTGGTGAGGCGCTCTTTAACCATCAGGTTGGCCGGGTTGTAGAAATTGGACTCAAAGCCGGTAAGGTATGCTGCCCCTCCTCCGCCCAGCGGAAAATTTCTTGGAGTGATGACAGGCTGGGCTGTTGCGCCGGCAGCTAACGAAACCAGCACCAGGGTAAGAATAATTACCTGAGTCGATCTTGTGTTGTCCACCGTTATTCGCGGTAAAATTGTAGGGATAGCCAAGGATCTTTGCGTTGTTAACCGACGACTTCCAATTTAGCTACTTTCAGCATCAATGTCTTTCGCCCCCTGTTTTTGAAGAAAACCACCACCTTGGTCTTTTCACCGCTCCCGGATCGGGATATGATTTTCCCCGGGCCGAAAACATTGTGTACCACCTTGGCACCGGTCTGGTAGGGATCCTCATCGGGGCTGTCATAGTGGATGGAAGTTTCTGTACCGGAGCTGTTGTTCTTGGAGTATAGCGGCTGTTTCCAGTCATACTCGATCTCGGTGTTACCGCTACCCCGCTCTTTGGTGAACCGGTTCTTGAACTGGTTTATTGTAGCTCCTGTTTCGGTCCGGACTACATCCGGGTTCACCTCATCCAGGAAGCGTGAACGCATCATTGGCTTTTCCTCACCAAACCGGTAACGGCTGCGGCAGTGGCTGAAAAACAGCTGTTTCTGCGCCCGGGTGATGGCTACATAGAACAGCCGCCGCTCCTCCTCGATATCGGCCTCATCACCGTTGCGCACACCCACTGGAAACAGATCCTCCTCCAGCCCGACTACAAATACGACCGGGAACTCCAACCCTTTCGAGGCATGTACGGTCATCAGGGTTACCGCCGGTTTATCCTCGTCATACTTGTCGGTATCGGTGATCAGGCTGATCTCCTGAAGAAATTTACTCAGGGATGGGGAGTCGGTATTTTTTTCAAAAAATGAGATCGCGTTCTGAAGCTCGAGAATATTCTCCCGTCGGGTCATCGACTTGGGGGAGTTCTCCTCCACCAGCGACTTCATATACCCCGACTGCTCCAGTAGTTTGCGAACCACTTCGGTGATGGAGGAGCCGCCCTCCAGGTCCCGTTTCAAATCCCGGATCATCGCGGTGAATTCACGGACACTCTTTTCCGCCGGTTTGTAGACATCCACCTCACCCACTTCTAGCAGCACCTTCCAGAGCGAGCGCCCTTCGTTCCGGGCCCGGCTGGTAAGCTGATAGAGGGTTTTGTTGCCGATACCCCTGGAAGGTTCGTTGATGATCCGCAACAGGTTGGTATCGTCGTCGGGATTGACCAAGAGCGTCAGGTAGGCCAGAATATCCTTGATCTCCTTGCGCTGGTAGAAGGAGAGACCTCCCACGAGCTGATAAGGTATCCCTTTCCGGCGCAGGGTCTCCTCAAAGACACGGCTCTGGTAGTTGGTACGGTATAACACTGCAAAGTCGTTGAATTGAATCCCCTTCCGGGCTTTCAATTCATTGATGTAGTTAGCCACCCGGTTGGCCTCATCCCGCTCATCGAAGTTTTCCAGCAGGGTGATCGTTTCACCCATCTCATTGTCTGTCCAGAGCGTCTTATCCAGTTGATTTTTGTTGTTCTTGATAACCGAATCGGCCACCTTCAGGATCGCCTGGGTCGAGCGGTAGTTTTGCTCCAGGGGGATCTCGACCGTGTCCTCATAATCGTTTTTGAAATTCAGGATATTGGTGATGTCGGCTCCCCGGAATGAGTAGATGCTCTGGGCGTCGTCGCCCACCACGCAGATATTCTGATGTTTTCGGGCCAGCATGTTTGTCACCTTGTACTGCGCGTGATTGGTATCCTGATATTCGTCGATATTGATATACTTGAATCGGTCCTGGTATTTGTCCAACACCTCCGGGTATCGGTTGAACAGCTCGATCGGCTTGATCAGCAGGTCGTCGAAATCCATGGCATTGTTGTGCAGGAGCCGTTCGGTATAGATCCGGTAGATACGCGAGGTGATCTCATCGAGGGTGGTGTGCACAAAGCGCTCCTCATACTGATCCGGGAGTATAAGCTGGTTTTTGGCGTCGCTTATGCGGCGGTGGATGCTTCGGGGCCGGATATCCTTGGGATCGTAGCTGAGCTCCTTGAGGATCTGTTTGATCAGGTTTTGCGAATCATCGGTATCATAGATGGAGTAGTCGGAGTTGAATCCGATCTTTTCGCCCTCGAAGCGGAGTATCTTGGCAAAGACCGAGTGAAACGTCCCCATCCAAAGCCTTTCCGCTTCCTCGCCGATCAGGTTGACGATCCGGTCCTGCATCTCGCGAGCGGCCTTGTTGGTGAAGGTCAACGCCAGTATCTCGCCGGGATAGGCCTTTCCCTGGTCGATCAGATAGGCGATCCGGTAGGTGAGCACCCTTGTCTTGCCACTGCCGGCACCGGCCACGATGAGCAAGGGGCCGTCGGTCTGCTTGGCTGCTTTCTTTTGCTGTTCATTCAGGTTTTTGAGGTACGCAGGTTCCTGGGACATCTGTGATGCTATGACTGTGCTCTCATGTTAACATTCTTTCCGTACGGATATAATAACAGTACTAAATATCGTATTCCGACATTTACGGGCCGATCTTCTCTGCCCAACCGCTATTTCAGTTCACGGAGTATGCCGCGCAATTTTTGGAGATCGGATTCGGTATCCTCTTTCTTGGCCCGCTCCCGTTCCACCACCTCTTCAGGGGCGTTGCTGACAAACTGCTCGTTTTGCAACTTCTTTTGTACCGATTGCAGGAAACCCTCCAGGCGGTTGATCTCTTTTTCTATGCGCTTGCGTTCCTTCTCCAGGTCGATCACCCCTTTCAGCGGGACAAAGATCTCCGAACCTTCCACCACGGACGAAGCGGAAGTTTCCGGTTTTTCGATATCGGTTGCAACCTCAAAGCTGCGGATCGATTGAAGCTTGCTGAAGATCCATGCATGTTCTTCGAAGGCATCGGCAAAAGCCGCATTTTTCGCCTTGATGAACAGATCGATCGGTTCATTCGGTGGAAGATTGAACTCCGCCCGTATGTTCCGGATCGAGGAGATCATCTTCTGTATAGTTGAAAACAGTTCCATATCCCCATCATCGATCGAGGACTCTTCCGGCACCGGCCAGCTGGCCACGATGATCGCCTCTTCATCGCTTCGGGGCCGCATTCGTTGCCAGATCTCCTCGGTTATGAAGGGCATGAAGGGGTGTAGCAATTTCAGCAGTATCTCGAAAAAGTTCAAAGCCCTTGCCAGCCGCTCCTCGGGGATGCGGGTGTCCGGTTGTTCCGCTTTGATAAGTTCGATATACCAGTCGCAGAAGTCATCCCAGATCAGTGAGTAGATATCCTGAAGCGCCTCGTTGATCCGGAAGTTGTCAAAATTGCGATCCATCGACCGGATCGTCTCGTGGATCCTGGAAAGCATCCAGCGGTCGGCGAGGCTATCCGGATCGATCTCCAGTTCCCGGGTGTAATCCTTGTCCTCCTCCATGTTGAGGGCCAGGAACCGAAAGGCATTCCAGATCTTGTTGGCGAAGTTTCGTCCCTGCTCGCAGAGGTTCTCCTCGAAGAGCAGGTCGTTTCCGGCGGGGGAGGAAAAGAGCATGCCCATGCGTACCCCGTCGGCGCCGTATTGATCTATAAGCTCCAGCGGATCCGGTGAGTTACCCAGCGACTTCGACATCTTACGCCGCTGGCTGTCGCGGACGATACCGGTGTAGTAGACGTTGCTGAAGGGCTTTTCGTTGCGAAATTCATAGCCGGCCATGATCATCCTGGCGACCCAGAAAAACATGATCTCCGGGGCGGTCACCAGATCGTCGGTCGGATAGTAATAGTTGATATCCGGATTATCGGGATCTTCGATGCCGTCGAAAACGCTGATGGGCCATAGCCAGGATGAAAACCAGGTGTCCAGCACATCCTCATCCTGGCGAATCTCCTCCCCGTTGAGCTTCTGGTTGCCTGACTTTTCGCGTGCTTTTTCCAGGGCCTCCTCTTCAGTTTTGGCGATCACATACTGATCAGGTCCATCTCCATAGTACCAGGCCGGAATGCGGTGTCCCCACCAGAGCTGCCGCGAGATACACCAGTCGCGGATATTTTCCATCCAGTGGCGGTAGGCATTTTTGAATTTGGCGGGATGGAACTGGATCTCGTCGTTCATCACATTTTCCAGGGCGGGCCGGGCCAGGTCATCCATCCTGCAGAACCACTGCAGGGAGAGACGGGGCTCGATCACTGCGTCGGTCCGCTCGGAGTAACCGATCTTGTTGGCGATCTCCTCGGTCTTCACCAGTTGATCCCTTGTTTTTAGCTCCTCGACCATCAGCTTGCGCGCTTCAAACCGGTCTTCGCCGACAAAGTATTCCGCATCTCTGCTGAGGGTTCCGTCGTCGTTCAGCATATCAACGATCTCCAGGTCATACTTCCGGCCGATCTCGTAGTCGTTTGGATCGTGGGCCGGGGTGATCTTCAGGCAGCCGGTCCCGAACTCCGGGTCCACGTAGTCGTCGGCGATGACAGGAACCTCCCGCTCCACCAGCGGAACGACCGCCGTCTTGCCGACCAGATCCTTGAACCGCTCGTCATCGGGATGTACGCACAGGGCGGTATCGGCCAGGATCGTCTCGGGACGGGTAGTGGCGATCGTGGCCCATTGCTCTTCCCCTTTTATTCGGTAGCGGACATAGTAAAATTTGGATTGAACTTCGCGGTGAATCACTTCTTCATCGGAGAGGGCGGTCTGGGCCTGTGGATCCCAGTTGATCATCCGCTTGCCCCGGTAGATATATCCTCGCTCATAAAGGGTGATGAAGCAGTCGATTACCGACTCGTAAAGGTCCTCCTCCATGGTGAAGCGGGTACGGTCCCAGTCGCAGGAGGCTCCCAGTTTTCGCAACTGCTGCAGGATGATGCCGCCGTGCCTTTCGGTCCACTCCCAGGCGTGTTCGATAAACTCCTCGCGAGTGAGGTCCCGTTTGGTTATTCCCTCTTCCCGCAGTTTGCCCACCACCTTCGCCTCGGTGGCGATGGAGGCGTGATCGGTACCCGGTACCCAGCAGGCGTTTTTGCCCTTCATCCGCGCCCTTCGTACCAGAATATCCTGTATGGTGTTGTTCAGGATGTGCCCCATGTGGAGCACGCCGGTAACATTGGGAGGGGGGATCACGACGGTGAAGGGATCACGTTCGTCGGGTTCGGAATGGAAAAAACCCTGTTCCTCCCAGTAGGCGTACCATTTGTCTTCCGCCCGGGAGGGATCATACTGCTTCGGAATCTCCTGCAAGGCTGCTGCTTTTTTCAAAATAATTGTATTTCGGTTTTCTTCAGGCGGTCATCGGTGCCGCCCCGGTTCCGGGATTAAAATCTTTCTGCCGATGCTTTCAGACTAAACCCTGAAAGATAAGAAAATGATCAGAAGATGTTGAGTGAATCGCCGAACGAATCATGAAGGTAACCCCGCCGATCATTAACGGCCGATACGGTCGAAATGCTATCCGGTTCTCTTCATACGCACGCCGAAATGCCCGTCGCTCTGGTGCTGATGGGGGAAGGTCTGATACGCTTTACCCTCTTCCATTAGTACCTCGTCCGGCAGGTAGCCCTTCAGCTCCTCGAGTTCGTAGTTTTCGTGGCGTTCGAGAAACTTCTCGACCTGTTGCATATTCTCCTCCTCTTCCAGCGAGCAGGTCGAGTAGATCAGCCGGCCTCCTTTTTTCACCATGCCGGCGGCTGAATCGAGCAGCTCCTCCTGCAGCTCGATGGCATTTTGAAGTCCCTCTTCGTCACGCCGCCAGCGCAGGTCCGCCCTCTTGCTCAGAACCCCCGTGCCCGTGCAGGGAGCATCCAGCAGGACGCCGTCGGCTTCACCCAGTTCAATATCCCGTACATCGGCCCGCCGGACCTTTATATTTTCTGCCTGATATTTTAGGGCACTCTCAGCCAGTTTGTCAAGTCGCTCCGAAGAGATATCCACTGCCAGAATCTCTCCCTCACCGTTCATCATATCGGAGATCATAATTGTTTTGGTGCCCGGAGCGGCACACAGATCGTAGATCGTCTCCCCCGGCTGGGGATCCAGGATAGTGGGGGCGAACCCTGCGGCAATATCCTGTATCTGGCAGAAGCCCTTGTCGACCCATCCCTTCGAGATAAAGGGCGCCACACTATCCACCTGGTAGTAGCCGGGCAGCCATTCGCTTTCCACAAATTCGATGTCGTTTTTGGTCATCCGCAGTTTGAAGTTCTCCGGCTTGGTCCGCAGGGTGTTCGCCCGCACATAAAAGACCGGCCGCCGGTTGTTGGCCTGCATCAGTTTGAATGCTTCCCGTTCACCGAAGCGCTGGATCCAACGCTCCACCATCCATTCGGGATGCGAAAAGGTTACTGATACCAGTTTCGTGCGGTCTTCGAATTCAGGCTTGGGAAGTTCCTCCAGGTCCCGCTGCAGGTTGCGCAGAATGGCATTGACCAAGTCCCCGGTCCGGGAGCCGAGGGTAAATTTTGCAATTTCGACCGATTCGTTGATCGCCGCATAGTCGGGCGTGCTGTCCATAAAGATCATGTCATAAACGCCCAGCCGCAGGATGTTCTTGAGGCTGGGTTTCATGTCGTCGATGCTGACGTTGGCGAAATGGTTTATCAGGAAATCGAGATAGGATCGGCGCCGTAAAATGTTCTGGACATACTCCCTGACCTCCGCGCGTTCTCTCGATTCAAGCTCATCGGCGGATGAATAGTCCAGCTCCCCGGATTCATCAAAATCGATTAATATTTCAACGCTTACCGATCGGGCTGTAGCTTCAGTTTCCAATAGTATCAGGCTCCGTTAGATTTCAATATTTTCATAAAATAAAAGGTATATGCACCCGATAAAGTTCATTTCCGGCTGCTCGATATCGGTGAAAAATACAGTATTACCAAGGGAGTTGCTAATGAGCTTTATGAATAGATATATCTCTCATGAATCATGGCGAAGCCGGGATGCCGATCACCGGTATTGCAATAGTCGGGGAGGGGGTAGGAGGGTATCCCGAAGGGGAGCTGCCGGATGCGGGATCCGGCAGCCTACCCCGGGATAGGGGGTCAACGTATCAGAGTTGTACGGTTCTGCCGCGGGGATATTCCACCAGGTATTCGAACGAAACCTTCCTGGTTTCACCGGGCTCAACCGTCAACGTCCAGTAGAGCTTGCCGGTGGTGCGGTCGTATCGTGCTCCGGACCTGCTGTTCAGGCTGACAGATATATTCTCGTCGGTTGAGACGGGGATCTGATCCTCCAGCTGTATCTCCACGGCTTTGTCCTTGCTGTTGCGCACGGCGATTTCCCAGGCAAAAGTTTCCTGGATCTTGTTGCCGAAGAAATTTTTCTCACGAAACTCCTTCAGTTTATTGCGTTCAATAACCACCGATTTGTCGGATCCCAGCGAGAAGGTGAGGGTGTCGCCGATCACCTGCGGATTGATATTGGATTTGCCCACATAGGTTTTCTCGAAGAACAGATTGCTGTTCCCCGGCAACAGGTTCAAATCGTGCCAGTCGGAGACCCGGGCTGTCAGATACGCTTTATGCTGCATCTTCGGTACGGCATAATAACGGTAGCTGGCGGGAACCTGGTGGCGTTTAATTTCCACGGTCAGGTGTTTGCCTCCCGACTGTACTTTGTAAGGGGTGTTGATCTGGTAGCTGAAACTGGTTTGATTCTGAATCATCTGTACCGGCAGTTCACGCCCCCGATTCTCATTTTTCTGCTCCAATTCATCGGCCGAGGATTTTTTACTTGCAGGGTCCTGAAGCATCTGCACCGATTCCTCCATTCTGTAACCGCTTTGCGGGTCGAAGAATCTAAGATACCAGGGATTGAGATTGGGCAGATTCGCACCCTGCTCCGGGATGGCGGAGGTAACTGTCAGGGATACATCATCCCAGTCTACGCCCGTGGATTGATGGATATTCGCCTTATAGGAGAGGTTGAGCGGATTGGATATATCGCTCACCCGTACGTCATATGAGGGATACCAGCCGGCATTGTTTACCTGGTAGCTGAGCGAAAAGTTCACCCGCTGTTCCCTGTCCGATTCAACCACCGCTGCAATTTCACTGGTGGTTTGGGTGCTGCTGCTGTTGAGTTCGTTGATCTGCTGATTGATCTTTTTCAGCTGTTCGTTGAGTGAGGCCAGATCGTTTTTGATCTCAAGCTTCTGGGATTCGATGGAGGTAAGCTGCTGCTTGAAATATTCCATCGCCTGCTTGATCTCGGTAGCTGAAAGATTCTGTTGCGATCCCTTCAGTGTTGAGTTGGCCATCAGGATGTTCAATTCCCTCTCCAGGATGCTTTTGGTGACCTGCTGCTGCTCGATACGGTTTTTGATCGCATCACGCTTCGATATCAGCTCTTCGAGCTGTTTCTTTTTGGGATGCTCATTCAGGTAGTTGTACCGGTGCGTCAGCGAGAGTATCAGGTAATCACCCTTCCCGCTGAGCTGGATGGTCTGGGGCTGCAATGTACGGGTAAGTCCGCTGAAGACCAGTTCATTGCGTCCCGGTTTCAGCAGGATATCGCCGCCGCGGGTGATCTGGGCTCCCCTGAGGTAAACCGTCACTTGGTCGATTCCGAGATTCAGGTCCTGTTCGATGCTGTTGCCGAATGCCGGGGCCATATAAACAAGGCACAGGCATACGATGATGGATGCTCTCTTCATAATGTTATGATTTTGTTGAGAATTATTATTTATCTGCTGTGTCTGTAAACTCCATGTTGCTTCATTTTACCTAAAGAAGAGTCGCAAGCCCAAAAAGTTCTAAAAATCTAATTAAACACCGTTCAGAGCCTCTCATCCCATTTTTGTTCCATGGATCAGAGCATCCGTCGCCGGCTGCGGTAGGCACTTCGATTTACATTCCGAAGGAATGGAGAGACAAAGAAAGTATGTTTCACAAGAGATCTTGAAAGCGGGTAGAAGCGTCCAGCGGGGGTTAAGTGTCCGGCGGTTCAGCAGGTGGATTTATCCGGCCTCAAATGGTAACTATTCTTTGCCTTTTCACCGCAAAAAGGGTAACTTTTGCCGCTTATAAAGATACGATTTTATCACACGGCGACGAAGCATTTTTATTTAAAACTAACCTATTTCAATCATCCGATAAATAATGAATAAAGGAAAGGTAGCACAGGTCATTGGCCCGGTTGTTGATGTCGATTTTGACAAGGGTGAGATCCCCCCGGTTCTAAATGCCTTATATATCGAGCGAGAAGGTCAATCAAAACTCTATCTGGAGGTGGCTCAGCATCTCGGCGAGAACCGGGTGCGAACCATCGCGATGGACAACACCGACGGGCTGGTACGTGACGATGAGGTGGTCGATACCGGCGCCCCGATATCGATGCCTGTGGGAGAGGATATCAGGGGACGTCTCTTCAACCTGGTCGGCGAACCGATAGACGGGCTGGAGCCCCCGAAGGGCGAAAAACGCTATCCGATTCACCGGCCGGCGCCTAGTTTTGATGAGCTTACCACCGGTACCGAGATGCTGGAGACCGGGATCAAGGTGATCGATCTGATCTGTCCTTATGCGAAGGGTGGAAAGATCGGGCTTTTTGGCGGTGCCGGAGTTGGTAAGACGGTTCTCATCATGGAGTTGATCAATAACATCGCCAAGGCGCACGAAGGCCTTTCCGTTTTTGCCGGTGTGGGCGAGCGCACCCGTGAGGGCAATGACCTGCTTCGAGAAATGATTGAATCGGGCGTGATTCAGTATGGTGAGGAATTTGAAGAAGCGATGGAGGAGGGACAATGGGACCTTGAGAAGGTGGATATGAAAAAGCTCAAGGAGTCCAATATTACCCTGGTGTTCGGTCAGATGAATGAACCCCCCGGGGCGAGGGCGCGTGTAGCGTTGTCCGGGCTGACGGTGGCGGAATATTTCCGCGATGAGGTCTCTCGAGACATCCTCTTCTTTATAGATAATATTTTCCGGTTTACCCAAGCCGGTTCCGAGGTATCCGCCCTGCTGGGTCGTATGCCTTCGGCCGTGGGGTACCAGCCGACACTGGCTACCGAGATGGGCGACCTGCAGGAGCGTATTACCTCCACCAAGGATGGATCGATCACCTCGGTGCAGGCGGTTTATGTGCCCGCCGACGACCTGACCGATCCGGCGCCGGCGACCACCTTTGCCCACCTTGATGCCACCACGGTATTGAGCCGTTCGCTGACGCAGATAGGTATCTATCCGGCCGTGGATCCGCTCGATTCCACCTCCCGGATTGTGGATCCGCATACGGTCAGCAAGGAGCACTATGAAACCAACCAGCGGGTGATCGAGATTCTGCAGAAGTACAAAGACCTGCAGGATATCATCGCCATTCTCGGTATGGATGAGCTCTCCGATGAGGACAAAACGACGGTCGCACGTGCACGACGTGTACAGCGATTCCTCAGTCAGCCGTTCTTTGTGGCCGAGCAATTCACCGGTCAGCCCGGCAAGTATATCAGCATCGAGGATACGATTAAAGGTTTCAGGATGATTCTCGATGGTGAGCTGGATCACCTGCCGGAGAACGCATTCCATATGGTGGGTACGATCGAGGATGCCCAGGAAAAAGGCGAACGACTCCTCAATGAAGCGGAAGATGAAGAAGCAGAAGCTGCAGCTGCAGAATAAACAATGAATACGTTGGAAGCGCAAATTCTTACACCTGAAGGCACGCTCTTTGACGACGACGTAGTTGGCGTGAAGGTGCCGGGTACGCTCGGGAATTTTGAAGTCAAACCGATGCACGCCAGCATCATTTCCTCGCTGGAGATCGGCCAGATCTTGGTACGGCTGGCGAGCGGGGGTGAAGCGATATTTGCCGTCAGCGGTGGGTTTGTGGAGGTCCATAACAACAAGCTGACGTTGCTGGCGGAGGCCGCCGAGCCGGCAGACGAGATCGATGTTGACCGGGCCCGGGATGCCAAAAAGCGTGCCCAGGAACGGCTCTCATCGGAAGATAAGAAGATCGACAAGGAGCGGGCGAAGCAGGCGTTGAAGCGGGCCGAGAACCGGATCAGGGTTGCGGATAAGGCTCTCGCGTGACGACTGATTTCAAAGAAAATGTCCTCATCCTTGAAGGTGATGGTATTTTATTAGAATGGCTGTCATTTTTTGTACACTAACCGCCTGTCAGTAAAAGCATCCGGAGGAGAAGATAATCCAGCTTACCAACCTACCCGTCCTTTGTCTTTTCCTTTCACCGACTCGCGGCTGGTGCTGTCAGGGTCGATCGGCATTATAAACCCTTTGGGTGGTTCAAATGCGTCGTAACTCCATGGGGCGTCGGGGTCGGATGTGACGAGATTGATAAAATTTCCGACGATCGGCAGTGCGGAACGTGCTCCCTGGCCAATGCTCGACTCGAGGTCGGTGCGGAAGCGGATGCGTCGGTCGGCGCCGCCCACCCAAGCACCCATCACGATATGAGGGGTCATCGCCACAAACCAGTTGTCGGCGCTGTTGGCCGTGGTTCCGGTCTTGCCTGCGATATCCTGCTGTACGCCGTACACATTTCTGAGGCGAACCCCGGTTCCGTAATAGTTCTCACCGCCCCGGATCACGCCCCGCATCATATCGATCATGATATAGGCGGTTTCGGGACTGATCACCTCCTGCGTGTAGTCGGTATGAAATTCAACAAGCGTGTTGCCCTCCTTGTCCTCGATACGCGTGATGGCGATCGGGTCGACGTGTACCCCCTGATTGGCGAAGGTGGTGTAGGCACTGACCAGCTCCAGCAGCGACACTTCGGCGGTGCCCAGAGCTATGGAAGGATAGGCGGGCATATCGCTCATGTCGATACCGAAATTTTCCGCCATCTGTTTAATCTTGCGGGCTGCCGGAAGCAGGTCATTATATTTATTGGAACCGGGATTGCCCGCAATTTCCGGTAGCAGCCGTACCGTTACATTGTTGAGGCTACGGGCAATTCCCTGCCGCAGCGGAACCATCTCGGGTCCGGCGGGTACGGTAGGATCGGTAGGATTCCACACCTCGCCGGAGTTCTGATCGATAAACTTAGTCGGGTACTTGGAGAATTTGTGATAGGGTTTCCAGCCGTTGTCGATCGCCACCGCATAGACAAACGGTTTAAAGGTGGAACCGGCCTGCCGCTGCATCTGGTGCACATGG
>JAWVYR010000036.1:0-12952 GCA_033722635.1 Balneolaceae bacterium
ATGGAACTACAGGAACAGCTTCTTGAGAAGGCCCGTGCGGTGCTGGGTGAGGCAAAGGGCAACCTGGAGGAGCTGATCAATGAGCTGGAAAGCAAAGCGCAGGAGGCGGAGAAGATCAAACAGAAATATGACCAGCTTAAACAGAAGACCAATGCTGAACGCAGCCGGTATGAAGAGAAGCGATCCGCGATTGAAAAAGAACGCGACAAGATCCGGGAAAAAGCGTTGAAAGAAGCCGAGGAGATCGTCAAAACGGCCAACCAGCGTATCGAGGAGGCGGTAGAGCGGATTGTGGAAAAGGGCAAAAAAGACAAGGAGGAGATCAGTAAAGCCCGCAGAGAAGTGAAGGAGTTGAAGACCGATGTTAAGGAGGAGATCGAAGATCTTGAACAACAGAAAAAGGAGCGGCTGCGCGAGTCGACCGAACCGCCTGAAGTGGGCGACCAGGTTCGGCTGCAGGATGCCAAGACTACCGGCGAGCTGGTGGAGGTGAACGACGGACGTGCCGTAGTAGAGACCGGCGGGTTCCGACTGAAAACCGATTACGGGAATCTCGTCAAAGTGGAAGATATGTCCGGCGGCAAGAAGAAGAAAGAAGACCGGGTACAGGTTAATATCTCCCGAAGTGACTTTTCAAAACAGATGAGTCCATCGCTCAACCTCCGGGGCATGCGTGGCGGAGAGGCGGTGCAGGAACTTACACGCTATCTTGACAAAGCGATCGCAGCCGGCCGAAACCAGGTGGAGATCATTCACGGCAAGGGAGAGGGGATTCTGAAAAAACTGGTTCACGAATACCTGGATAAGCGCAAGGAGGTAACCGATTATGAGCTTGCCCCTCCCGACCGGGGAGGGGCCGGATGTACGATTGTGTATCTGTGAAGTGGTGACCCATCAACGACTACTCATATGGCCACTGGAGTGGTAGGCCGAGTATTAAAACCCCATTTTATCTTGTTGCCGGGGCCTCTAAAACAGGAGGTTACAGCCAGATGGGCCGTGCTTTATAACAGCTCATCGATCTCCTGCACAAGCCCCTCTACACTTTCGACCACTATTATTTTTCCCGGGTTCTCCACGTGCTCCCTGAGCTTTTCCTCGGCAAGCGGCCCGAGCAGGAGCAACTGCTTGTTGCCTAAATCCAGATCTGGAAACGCAGCCAGGATCTTATTCACCGATCGCCGTGAGTGAAAAAGTACCATATCGGGTTCATATTCCTCCACCTTTCGGCGATACGATTCCAATTCCTCCGCCTCAGGCCCGACCCTTTCATATACTTCAAACTCATTGACGGGAATGTCCAGCTCTTCCAGCAGTCCGGGGATCTCCTCCGTTCTGTGGGAACCGCACGGATAGAGCGTCAGTCCCATCCGTCGAAAGCGCAGGATAAATTCCATCATCCCTATGGGCTTCTGTTCCTGCGGCTGAATCGCAGGGATGCCCTGCTCCTCAAGCAAGTCGGCTGTCTCCTGATCCAGTACCAGGTTGAGTGTATTTCTCACTGCCTCCAACGCCTGGTGTTCCAATACCCAGTCGATGAAAAATTGGGCATTCAGTCGATTGCCATAGATAATATTCTCATACTCCTCAAGCTTTTCCAACGTATGTTCCCCATCAGCCGGCGCCACCGAAACGTACCGCTCCAAAGTCAGGTGCACCGGTTCAAGCGCCTCCAGTTCAAGGATCGCTTCAAACTGGTCCAGCTCCTCAACGGGCATGGTCATCAACAGCCGGGTGGTTTCAGATTTTTTACTCATCCCTCATTCGATTTGTTCACAAACTCATTGCTGATATGGAAAAACAAGCCAGCCATCTTCATCGTTTGTCAGGATAAATAGTCAGCTTAATACCCCCTCCTCTTCAAGAATTTCCAGCGTCGCCACAGCGTGACGCAGGTGGGGAATCACAATGCTGCCGCCTACCACCAAGGCTACATTCAACGCATCCACGATCTCTTCTTTATTTGATCCACTCCTGGCACACTGCTCCAGGTGATAGTCGATGCAGTCGTTGCACCGCAACACCGCAGAGGCCACCAACCCAAGCAGCTCTTTGGTCTGCCTGGAGAGCGCGCCCTCCCGGTAGGTGTTGCTGTCCATATTGAAGAATCGCTTGATACCCAGATGGTCCAGATCCATGATTTTCTCATTCATTTCGGATCGCTGTTCCCGAAACGCTTCCATCCTGTTCTTATTCAATTTGTCCATAAGCCGTTTTTGATTTTCAGGAAAGTTTAATACCTATTGTTTGATCCGTTTTTTCGACGAACGGATTATTGTTGAATCTAGGAATTACGTCAGACTGATTCGTATTCGGAACCGAAAAGCCCTTTGACTCGTATGAAAATCTGTATATCATCTACAGCAATCAAATAAATCAGGAATGCTGAATCGGCCCAAGGAGAAACCCAAATATAAACTGGCGGTCATCGGAGACAGTGTAAGCCAGGGATTCAATAACGGCGGTATCTACCGAACCGACCTGAGTTTTCCGGCCCTTCTCAACCACTGCTTTGATCCTGAGCCTCCTTTTCAGCAACCGCTTTTCACCGCGCAGGGAGGCATTCCGCTGAACCTGGAGGTGCTCGTACGCGGCATGTCCGACCTCTACGGCAACGACCTTAAATGGAAGGATTACCTGCCGGCAGCCCGGTACCTCTACAGCACGCTGAAGAGGATCAAAAACTACTGGGAAGGTCACGCAAAACCGCTCGAACGCGAGCAGCCTGATCCCTACCAGAATCAATCGATTTGGGGTTTTACGCTGAACGATACCTGGATGATCACCGAGAAAAAAAGTCGGGAGTATATCGAATCATACGAGGAACGCTACCGGATCTTCAACGTGCTGCCGGACCACGCGATGTATACCACCGCCCGCATGGTCTTGAACCCCACTTTCGGTGAACTCTTTGCCGACCACTCCCAGATCGACAATATCCAATATTTGCAGGACAACGGTGGAATCGAAAACCTGATACTATCAGTCGGCCACAACAATATTATCGGTGCGGTGACCGACCTGCGATTTAAATACTCTGAAGAATCCGACCTGGGGGCTTTTCCAGCCAGGCGCACCTTTACCGTCTACCGGCCGGAACATTTTGAGATGGAATATCGAAAGCTGGCAGAACGGATTTGCAACATCGGTGCTGAAAATGTCATCGTTCAGACCATCCCCTACGTTACCATCCCGCCTGTCACCCGTGGAATAAATGAAGATCTGACCCGGCGCGAGGGAGGCTATTTCGACTACTACACCCGGTTCTGGATCTGGGATACCGATTTCGACCCGGACCGCCATCCCCATCTCACCAAAAAGCAGGCGATAGAACTGGACCAGATCACTGACCAGTACAACAAGGTGATCCGGGATGTAGCCGATGAATACGGATGGGTGCTGGTTCCCCTGAACAGGAACGTGAATACTATTGCCCGC
Organism: Balneolaceae bacterium; assembly: GCA_033722635.1. GTDB lineage: Bacteria > Bacteroidota > Rhodothermia > Balneolales > Balneolaceae > JAWVYR01. The sequence goes on from JAWVYR010000036.1 coordinate 3,439, forward strand.
CGGAGGCTGGCAGGAAACATCAGGGTGCCCTACCCCAAAGAATTCAGAGAGGCTATGATGCGTTATGAGGCAACTAAGCAACTGGTCGAAGATCCTGAAAACCCCCTGCTGACAACCGACTATATTCGCATCGATGAGGAAACCGGCAGGGTACGCAAAGGAGGGCTGTTCAGCCTGGACGGTATTCACCCCACCACGATCGGTTACGGCCTGATCGCCTACACCTATTACGAAGCGATGAAAAATCACGGGATCAAGTTTGAAAGGGGACTGGACTGGGATTTCATCATTCAAAACGATACCCTGGTCACCGATCCGCCCTATCTGCTGGTTGAATTGCGAAAACTGCTTCGTTTCCTCTCGCTGGACCGCCAGGAGAAACTCTCCCGCATCGGTCAGGGAGTACTGCACCAGGTGCTGGATCTGTTCTCACCGCGGCGCAGGGCCGAAAAACTTGAACGGGATAAATAACTGCTACGGTATCACCAGCTGCTCCACATCCACCGGCACCTCTGCACCCACGTACAGTGCGGTCGACCAGGCATCCGCTTTCAGCGCGGAGGTATGGATGGCGGTGACCGACCCGACGGGCTCGACCGGACGGGCCAGTGCCGGATGAACCAGGTGTCCCCATGACCGTTGCTTGCTGTCGTGACGTCGATTTCGGTAGGCCCCGCTGGTGCTCAGAGCCTGATCATGTAAGTAAAGCCTGTGTTCACTCGGTTGTCCCGTATCCGGATCCAGTATGGCTACCGGCCAGCCGCTCCCTTCAAGCGGACACCCGAAACAGTGAATATCGCCGCTGAAATTGATGAAGGCTGCCTTGATATCCTTTTTTCTCATCTCGGCCACCGCTCTGTCCAAGGCGTACCCGCCGGCGATCCCACCGAGATCCACTGCCATTCCCTTCCTGTTGATAAAGGCGGTTTCTCCACGGAGTTCAACCCGGTTTGATCCGATCAGTTTTTCGAGTTTCTGCAGTTCGCGGTCGGTGGGTCGTTCAACCGGCCGGGAAGCTTCATTCCTGAATCCCCACCGCCGCATCGCCGGTTCCACCGTTATATCGAACAGACCCTGGCTTTCACGGTAAACCTGCAGCGCGGCAGCCAAAACCTCAATGGAAACCGAAGACAATTCAACGGGCCGGACGCCCGCTCGTTTACCCAGTAGGGTCATTTCGCTGTCGGATCTGTACATCGATAGTTTTGCATCCAGCTCCCTGAACACCTCCACGCCGGTACGGATCGCTTCATACCCATCCCGCTCCTTTTCGGCGATCACTTCAAAATGCACGACCGATCCCATCAACAAACTTTTGCGTCGGACGGGACGAAGCGATATTCCTCCCTCGCTCCACCTTTCGCGGGCAAACAGATTTCCACCCAGCAGGAATCCGACACCACCGGTCAGGGCCGTTTTAAGAAATCTCTTTCTGTCTGTATTCATCTGAAATGACTCGTTTACTTATACATTCTTTCATTATCGCGATGCTCATCCAGGCATAGGTTCCCACCATCAGGGCCCCGCTGATAATCACCACATATACAAAGGGCGACCAGAGATACCGCATGACCCACAAACCGCCGAAGGTCAGAATCAGGGATATCAACGGTTCGACGGCGACGAAGAGACGCCAGGCCTCCTGATTTCCCACATGAAGATAGAGAAAACCGACAATCACAAAGAGGGATGAGAGCCCCAGTATATGATTGTGGGTCGTGGTCAGCATCTCCTTCAACGGTTTGGGAAACTTCAGCTCCTCGGCATTATCCACTCTGCTTTCGCTGATCCCCTTGTACTGTTCGACCACTCCCTGCGGCGTCAGATGGGTGGTAACTTCGATAAAAACAGCACCGAACACCACCCCGATAAAGGCCACTCCGACAAAGATCAGTATGAGCTTTTTCACCGATCGCGGCCAGTACCGTATGGGGCTCAATCGATCCATCGGTTATCCTCCCACCCGTTGATATATCGTCAGCAGGTCGTGCACCGCATGGGTGATCGACCGCGCGGAGATCGTCGCCCCGCTGATATTCTGTATGGTACGCCCGAAGATGATGCGATCGGGGCGACTGACCCCTTTGAACTGCTTCCTGAAATACTTGTAATCGATTTCGTAGCCATAGTTCTCCCGGTATTTCAACACATCGACATCCAGTATTTCGGACTGCTCATCCAGGTAGAGCAGAAAGGAAAATGTTTCCGAGCGGCTGGGTGCCTCATCCGGGATGATGCGTCGTATACCGCCGGGAGTCTCCACAGTTCCCACATACAGGGTATCGGGCACCTTCTTGAGTTGTTTCAGTTCCCTGTCGAGCATGGCCCTCTGTTCGTCCGGGATAGGAATGGTCTTCCACCGGACCGGACCGTGTTCCCCAAGGACCGCCTGCATCGACTCCCTGATCAGCACCTGATTCAAACTGGTTGGAGAGGTTTGTGCCACGCTGCTGCATATCCCTCCTACCAGGAGACAAAAAAGCATCATGAATAATCGGCCTGTTCTCATATCCAAAAGATAAAATAAAAGGGAGAAATCCTGCAGGTTCCTCCCTCCCTTCACAATCTAATGCATCAAAAGTTATATCCCACACCAAGGTTCAGCATGTGAATCTCTTTAATACCAGCTGATGTCAACAGCTGGTAATCGGCCTTGAACGCCACCTGCGAGACCGGCTTGTAGGTGAAACCGAAGGTATATTCATACCGTTCGTTTTCCGCGTTGTCGGCAATGAGATCCGTTTTGAGCTGGGTATCGTAGGTTTCAAAACGTCCGAATACGAAAAGCTGCTGTTCGGTAAGTTTCCCGGTCAGGGAAGGCAGCAGGTCGTAAGCCAATTCGGCATATCCGCCAAATTGTGATTTACCGGCGCCGTTGCCGAACTCGGTGTTCAGCTCATCCACATTGGAGATACCGCTGAAAGCCAGCAGGCCGCGCGCCTCCAGCCGGCTGGAGGTATACTGGATATGTCCTTCGATCATATTAAAGGAGGTATTCTCGAGCTCCGGAATTTTGACAACCAGATCGCCGTCTCTTTCATAACGCAGAGTGGAGAAGAAGTAGGAGACTCCAAATTTCAGGTTGAGATTCGCCTGGTAGTCGATGCGTGCGGAACCACCAAAATTGCCGAGAGTCGACTCAAATCCGTTCTGGCGGGCGCCCCGTATTCCGTTGCCTCCGGTGATCCCGTTTGGTTTCAACCCGGCCATCGCATAGGCCTGGTAGCTCCACCCAGACTGAAATTTTCCGTACACCCCGATACCCGACTCCCGCCAGGTACTGGGAATAATGTAGCGTTCCACATTGGGCCGTTCAACCCCATGAAAAGTAGGAGGTTCGTGAATCGGATTCACAATACCTACCGGCACCAGTAACAGGCCCGCCCGGACACCGAATTCCGGCTTGATAGATAGGTCCACAAACGCCTGCTCCAGGGCGACCTCCCCTCCTTCATCGACCTCCAGCAGCGTGTGCTCCAACTCCAATTCAGAATAGAAGGAGACCCAGTCGTTGAAGCGATAGCTTGCATAAAGAATAAATCGGTGGAAATCGAGTCTGCCGGGCGAATTCATCCCATTATCATTGTACAATACATCGTTATAATGCAGCTCACCGTACCCGCCAAGGGTTCCCCCCTGTTGCTGCTGGGCATGAACAGGTTGGCAAAAAAGAACGATGGCGAAAATGAAAATAGACAGAAATTGTACGGACTTCATAAAGAAATGACGGTCTTGGTTTGAAATGTTTTTTTGAATTGCTCCCAAGGTACGAGAGCTGCGAAAAGATGTCAATAATTATTTAGATTAATTCTAAATAAGGAATAATTAGTGCTTTTTTCTACCTGTAGCGTGATTAGGGGCACTATATTGGTCAGATCAGACCGGCCTCTCTGAGCATGGTAAGGGTCTCCTTGAGGTTTTTCAGCTGTTCGTAGTCGTAGTCCGGGCTGAGCTGAAAGGCCCGATCCTCCTCCAGCATATAGCCGGGGACGTCAACCCCCCTGATGACGGGATATTCGTGCACCTGCTGGGCGGCATAACGCTGGGCCTGGCGTGAGAGCAGGAAACTGAGGAAGCGCTGGGCCAGCTCGGAATTGTCGGAGGTGGCGAGCTCTGTAGCTCCGGTTACGAGTGCCAGATTCCCGATATCGCCCGGCTTGAAATGGTAGGTCGCGATATTGGCGTCGGGCCGCTCCTCCAGTTTCTCTTCGTAGGGTTCCTCCTCTTCAAACTCCCCTTCCTCCCCGCCGTGTCTCAGGCGCAGCACGTAATAATGGTTGGTCAAGGCCAGATCAATCTCACCGGCAGCAATCGCCTGCACCATGGGGGTGTTAGAGCCGTAAGCCCGGGGCTCAAGTTGCTGCATTTTGAGCAGCCATTTCCGGGTGGCTTCCTCTCCTTTCAGCACCCGCATGGTGGTCAAAAAATCGTAAAAGCTGGAATAGGTGGGGGTCCATCCAACACGACCTTCAAAACCGGTCATCTCGGGCAGTTCCATGACCGATGACGGCAGTTGGGTGGTATCCACTTTATTGGGATTGTATGCCAACACCCGGAAGCGGACTGTCACCGGTATCCATTCTTTCGAGGATGAGCCGTAGGCATCCGGTTTATTCAGCAGAGAGTCCGGAAGCGTTTTGAGAAGCCCGTTATCCGAGGCGGTAGCCAAAGCTCCGGTGGTGTTGGCCCAGTAGAGATCCGCGCTGCTTCGATCCCCCTCCTCATTGAGAACGGCCAATAATTCAGCGTCATTGCCATACCGGACATTTACCTGGGCTCCGGTTTCCTTTTCAAAATCGGCGACCAGATCTTCCACAAGGGATCGGCTACGACCGGAATAGACGACCAGCTCATCCTGCTGAACAGGCGTGCAAAACGTAAGAAAAAGGGTGAGTATGCTGAGCAGTCCTGCTGCTGCCCGATCAAAATAATTTTCCATAAACCAAATGGTAAGGCTGTTTGTTTAGTTTAGTTCCTGTATCGTTAACATCGACATTGACTTCGAGCGACAACATCGTTTTGCTTACTTAGATTCAATCTAAGTTGTAGAAGGTATGTAAATTATCAGAAAATGACTAACCATAAAACGGTCGGAATTCTTGGCGGCGGTATCTCCGGGCTCACCCTGGGTTACCTGCTTCAGAAAGGAGGGATAGACGTTGCCGTTTATGAAAAAGAAAGCAGTCCGGGCGGGGTGATCCGTTCGGTGAAAGAGGGACCCTGGCTGGTGGAGTTCGGACCCAATACAATTCTGTCGCGGTCGGCCGAGACCTGGAAGTTGATCGATCTCCTGGATCTGCGTGACCAAGTGCTCTTTGCCGATGAGAAGGCAAAAAGGCGGTATATCGTCAGAGACCAGCAGCTGCACAAACTCCCTGACTCTCCGGGATCTTTCCTCACCACCGGTCTGCTTTCCTGGAAAGCCAAGGGGCGCCTGCTGGCAGAGCCTTTTATCCGGGCGCCCCGGAAAGATGACGAGAGCATCGCCTCCTTCTTCCGGAGGCGCCTCGGTACAGAACCGCTGGAGTATGGTGTGAATCCATTTGTATCCGGTATCTATGCGGGGACCCCTGAGAGCCTTTCGGTCAAGCATACCTTCTCCAAACTTTTTGAGCTGGAACAACAGCATGGGTCGATCCTGAAGGGAATGATCAAGCAACGTGGAAGGCGCGGGGAGCAGCCTTTTGAAAGGGGATTGATCTCTTTTGAAGGAGGGCTATCCCGGCTTGTCGGTGAACTGGCCGATCGTCTGGGCGATGCATTGCAGACCGATGCAGCCGTCGGCAGATTGCATCAGGAGGACGGTCGGTGGACCGTGACCCTGGATGACGGCAGGACGTTTCAACACCGGATGGTGGTCTCGACGCTGCCGGTCGACAGCCTGAAGAAACTAAATTTGCCCGACCTGTCAGCGGAACAGGCTGCACGGTTGGAAAAAATCGATTATGCCCCGGTCAGCGTGCTGGCCCTGGGCTATGAAAGAGATCAGATCGGCCATCCGCTCGACGGATTCGGGGCCCTGATGCCGGAAGCGGAGCCTTACTACACGCTCGGAGTGCTCTTCTCCTCCACCCTCTTCTCCGGCAGGGCACCCGACGGACATGCCCTTTTGACCTGTTTTATCGGGGGGCAACGGCATCCTGAAATGGCAGCCCTCAATTTGCCCGGGCTGGAAGCCCGCATAATTCCCGAGATTTCACAATTGCTGGAAATCAGGGGAGCACCCGTTTTTACCACCCACAGATACTGGCCCCGGGCCATCCCCCAGTATCATCCGGGATATGACAGCGTATTGCAAGCACTGGATCGTATTTCAGAGGATCATCCCGGACTGCTGATCGACGGCAACATCCGCGGCGGGGTATCCCTGCCCGACCGGATCGCCTCGGCGTACGAAACGACAAGTTATATTGAGATGTTCTTACAACAGCAAGGCAGCAGCGAATAAGAAATGATCCTGAACAACGAATGGTGAATCTTCCCAGCCAACCGAAGGGTTGTGTATTAGGAATCAGAATTTTTAAATACAAATGCTGGTTGGCAGCCGACTGTTTTTAAAGCTGTTAAGCAATTGAATCACTGGTATGAAGAATTTTCTGACCCTTATTTCCTGAAAACTTAAAACTCAAAGCACCTATATAATTTATGGCTAACGCAGTATTTGAAATCCGTGAACCGGAAAATGAACCGGTCTACCAGTATGAACCCGGTTCCGAGGCGCGCAAGAAGCTCAAAGAGGAGCTGGACCGACTCAGTACCCAACAGTTAGAGATTCCCGCCATTATCGGAGGTAAAGAGATTAAAACCGGCAAAACCGACGATGTGGTGATGCCGCACGACCACGGCCACAAACTGGGTACGGTTCATCTCTGTGGCAAGCAGGAGGTGAACGATGCCATTGAAGCGGCCCTGGAAGCCCGAAAGGAATGGGCGGAGTTGCCTTGGGAGCAACGGGCCTCGGTCTTTAAAAGAGCCGCCGACCTGATTTCCGGGCCCTGGCGTTACACAATGAACGCAGCCACCATGCTGGGGCAGTCGAAAACTCCGCATCAGTCGGAAATCGATGCAGTGGCAGAGCTTGCGGATTTCTATCGGTTTAACGGGTACTACCTGACACAGATCTATAAAAACCAGCCCTACTCCCCGGATGGTATGTGGAACCGGACGGAGTACCGACCCCTGGAAGGGTTTGTTTTTGCTGTTACACCGTTCAACTTCACTTCCATAGCGGGCAACCTTCCTACAGCACCGGTCATCTGCGGCAACGTATCGCTCTGGAAACCGGCTACCTCCTCGGTATTCTCCAGTTACATCATCATGAAGCTGCTCAAAGAGGCCGGGCTGCCCGACGGCGTGATCAATTTCCTGCCCGGTAAGGGCCCCGATGTCGGTGATCCTGCGCTGGACAGCGAGCATCTGGCCGGGCTCCATTTCACCGGTTCGACCGGCACCTTCCACCATCTGTGGAAAAAGATCGCGGACAACATCGACGATTACCGCACCTACCCCCGCATTGTCGGCGAGACCGGCGGCAAGGATTTCATCTTTGCACACGAATCGGCTGATATCGATGCCGTTGTGGTTGCCGCCCTGCGGGCCGCTTATGAATACCAGGGCCAGAAATGCTCAGCTGCCTCCCGGATCTACATTCCGAAATCTTGTTGGGATGAATTCGAGGAGAAGCTTGAACAGGAGGTACAGAAAATAAAGGTGGGCGACGTGCAGGATTTCACCACCTTCATGGGTGCAGTGATCGACGAGAATGCGTTCAACGATATCACCTCCTACATCGATCATGCAGCGGATTCCGACGATGCCGAGATCGTGTTCGGCGGAGAATACGACAGCTCCACCGGATATTTTATTCAGCCCACGCTGGTCAGAGCCAAAGATCCCCGATTCAAAACCATGAAAGAGGAAATCTTCGGCCCTGTACTGACCGCCTATGTATATGATGACTCCAAGTTGGATGAAGCACTGGAGCTCTGCGACACCACCTCCCCCTACGGACTGACCGGTGCAATATTTGCCCAGGATCGACAGGTCCTGAACAGGATGTCGGATTACCTGCGCCAGGCAGCCGGAAACTTCTACATCAACGACAAGCCGACGGCAGCGGTCGTCAACCAGCAGCCCTTCGGCGGTGCGCGGAAATCGGGCACCAACGACAAGGCGGGAAGTGCTGCCAACCTGATGCGCTGGATTTCACCACGGTCGATCAAGGAATCCACCGTTCCCCCGAAGGACTGGACCTATCCCTATATGAAGGAAAAATAAGTCAGTGATAGTCCAACAGCCCTTATTCGGGTTCAGAATGTCCTCGACCGGGTCGTTGTACGATTGCGGGAGTATGCATGAGTCCACCGGCCGCTTGTCAGTTCCGGGGGGCGGTTGAGCTGAACGAAAATGCTCATACCGACCGAGCAGCATATCTAATTCAGATTACCAACTATGAAGATCAGTATTTTAGGTTGCGGATGGCTGGGAACACCCCTGGCCGAATCGCTTCTGGAGCAGGGTCACAGCGTTAAAGGGTCAACCACCACACCCGATAAACTGGGGACACTCAGGGAGAAAGGCATCGATCCATACCTAATTGAACTGGATCCGGAACTGTATTGTGACAGCTGCGAAGCGTTCTGGGACGCCGATTTATTGATATTGAACATTCCCCCGGGCAGGGGCAAGGAGGATGTGGTTGAATACCATACTTCCCAGATCCGCTCAGTTATCCCTCCGCTTGAAAACTCCCCGATCGATCACCTTATTTTCATTAGCTCCACTTCCGTATATCCCGATAGATCTGGTATCATGGATGAAAGCGATGCGGTGGCCGGCAAAGCTGGCAGACCTTCGGGTGAAGCGTTGCTCACCACAGAATCACTGCTGATGCAGTCAAACGCTTTCGAAACCACAGTGCTGCGATTCGGCGGACTTTACGGCCACGGCCGTCATCCCGTGCATCATCTCGCCGGCAGGGAAGGCCTGGACAATGCCAAGGCTCCGGTCAATCTCATACACCGGGACGACTGTATCGCCATTATCGAAGAGGTGATCGACCGGCAAATCGGCGGAGAGGTGTTCAACGCGGTTTCCGACGGCCATCCGCCCCGGAGCCAGTTTTACAAAGCAGCAGCCGAGGAATTCGGCCTCGAGCCACCCAAATTTCGGGAAAGGAATGGCACCGACGGCAAAGTGGTATCCAATAACAAGCTGAAGCGCGTGCTTGGATACCGATTCAAATATCCCAATCCGATGAACTTTCAGGCACCCTAAACACATTTTTAGGGTTTTCCCCTATACCTGACCTACGCTATTTTACTGATTATCTTGTAATTGGAATGTACCACTGGTCTAAACTAAATGGATGCAAATCTTCAACTTACCGCATGTCCCGAAATCATCGATTCGGTAAGCGATTTCTGCTACAAGTGGGGCATAAACGCCGGGTTATCCGAAAAAGAATCTCTCGAATTTACCCTGGCTGCAGATGAACTGATCACCGATGTCATAC
>JAWVYR010000037.1:0-12935 GCA_033722635.1 Balneolaceae bacterium
CCTGATTATTTTAAAATTGCCGGTCTGGCCTTTCTGGTCGACCACAAATTCCAACAGAACGAATGCTTCAGCTACCGCCGGGTCATCGCACATCATGGGAAGTGAGATCTCATCTTCGATGGCTTCATAACCGGATTCCGGCCGGGGCGGAGTATCCAGGTTGCCTGATTCGCCGGTTGTCAGATCGATCCATCCATAGTTATGGTTCTTCACCAGCGGATGCTCTGCGAGAGTGGCGGAACCGGTGGAACAGCTCCCGGTGAGCATACAAGTAACGACCAATACAAAAGATATCGTCCAGCGGCTATTAAACGAAAATTTCATTGGAAGACAAATGATCGGGTTTCACCCGAGATTCTTTCGCTTGTTCAGGTAGGCCAGCAGGGCCCGGTCAAAATCACCCTGGGTGTCCAGTTCTTCAAAGTCGATCTGGAATTCGCTGCAGGCCATCCGGAAACGGTGAATATGTTCGGCTACCTTGCGCTTGTAATCCTCCCGGACCTGCGCCGGTAGAATCTCCATCTCGGCCCCCGTCTCCAAATCCTCCAGCCGGAAGCGGTGATCGGGGAAATCCAGCTCGCGTTCGCTCTTCCGTTCCATGACGTTAAAAAGCAACACTTCATGATTCCGGTGGCGCAGGTGTTTCAGGCCGGAGATCAGGTTTTCATGTTCATCCACATTCTCGAAAAGATCGGTCAGGACCACCACCAGGCTTCGGTGCTTGAGCCGCTCCGCAATTTCATGGATCACCTGTGCCGTTGCGGTTTTCCTGCGATCCTCTTTCATCCGCTCCTCTTCCTGCAGCCGTTTTTCCAGCTCGGTAAATATCAGCCGCAGGTGCGTGTAGGATGATTTGGCGGGAATGAAAGCCTCAACTTCGTCGCTGAACGGGATCAGGCCGGTGGCATCGCGCTGGCGGTGCATCAGGTAGATCAGTGCCGCCCCGAAGTGGATACTGTAGCGCAGCTTGGTCCAGTCGGCAAAGTACTTGTAATACATCGAGCTGCTGGTGTCGAGCAGCAGGTAGGCCCGGAGATTGGTTTCCTCTTCATAGCGTTTGACGTAGAAACGCTCGGTCTTGCCATACACCTTCCAGTCCACATGCTTGATCTCGTCGCCGGGATTGTAGGGGCGGTGTTCGGCAAACTCCACGCTGAATCCGAAATAGGGACTCTTGTGCAGCCCGGAGATAAATCCCTCAACGATCTTGCGGGCCCTGAGTTCCAGCGGAGCCAGTTGTGACAGCAGTTCCGTATTCAGCAGCATGGCCGGTGAATTGATTAATGAGTTAGCTATCCAAAGTATAAGGGATTTGTTTCAATAATATTGCCGGCCACGGGTGAGCGGCGGGCAGCATCGAATGCTGTTTATACTGATCATTAAATTGTTATCTTTGCTAACCTGCGATGCAGGTCACGGTACACCCGTGATAAAACCGCAACCGTTAGTTCAATGCCATGGCGCTAGTTGTTCAAACAGCCGATCAGCTGGAAATAAGCGTATCCGATCTGCCGGAGATGCCATTGCCCAAGCGGGTGCTGATGGTAACGCCCACCTACTTTTCCGTTGAGTATGTAATCAATCCCCATATGGCCAACCAGGTGGGGAAGGTGGATCAGATGGAAGCCCGGAACCAATGGAAGGTGATCAAGGATACCTTTGAGCAGCTCGAGCGGTCGGTGCATGTGATCGAGGGTGAGCAGGGGCTGCCCGATATGGTGTTCTGTGCCAATCAAAGCCTACCCTACATCGATGAGGAGGAGAACCTGCACACCGTGATGAGCATCATGCACGCCGACGAGAGAAAGGAGGAGGTGGCCTATATTGAGCAGTGGTACCGTCAAAACGGGTACGAAGTGCATCACCTGGAGCCTTCGGAGGTGGATGATTTTGAGGGATGCGGTGATGCGATCTGGCACACCGGCCGGCGCCTGCTCTGGGGAGGCTATGGATACCGATCATCGATTGAAGCCTACCGACAGATCTCCGATCTTTTTGCATTGCCCGTGATCGCGTTGGAGCTGACAGATGAATCGTTCTACCACCTCGATACCTGCTTCTGTGTGCTCGACGAACGCAGCGCGCTGATCTATCCGGGTGCCTTCAGCGACGAAGCGCTCGAAATGATACACCAGTTGTTCGACAGGGTGATAACGGCCAGCCAGTACGAGGCCGAGAAACAGTTCGCCTGCAACGCCTGCTGCCCGGACGCCCAGAATGTGATCATCCAGAAAGGCTGCACGGATGTGAATAAAAAGCTCAGAGATGCAGGCTTCGCCGTCCATGAGGTGGAGACCGGCGAGTTTCTCAAAAGTGGGGGAAGCGTCTTCTGCATGAAACAGATGGTCTGGTGAGAATCTCTTCAGATGCTTTATCTGCTGATATGTTTGGGTTTGGATTTTGGTGCCTCGTAATTACCTGTTATCTACATGAAGGTCGATGAATAAAAAAATCGTGCGATTTTTGATTTATGGGATGGTCACCCTGCTGCTTTTTTGGATCCTCTCCATCCCGGTCGGCCCGCTTCCCCCCCTTGGGCCCTTGATGAATCCAACCACGGGATTTTGGGCCAATGCCGAAACACAGCCGCCTTCCACAAAAACCGTAACATTGCACAGCGATGAACTGTCGGAACCCGTGACGGTTTATTTTGACCGCCGGCATATTCCACACATCTTCGCCCGGAACGACCGTGACCTTTTCTTCGCACAGGGATATATAACGGCCCGCGATCGGCTCTGGCAGATGGAGTTTCAGACCCGGGCGGCGGCCGGACGCCTGTCCGAAATTCTGGGTCCCCGTACGCTGCAGTTCGACCGGTACCGTCGAAGGATCGGGATGGTGTATGCGGCTGAACAGGCGCTGGAGGGAATGATGGAGGATGAGGAATCGACCCGGGCCATTGAGGCCTATACCGACGGGGTCAACGCCTGGATCGAACAGCTGGATCCCTCGCAGTATCCCGTGGAATACAAGATCATGGATTATCAACCCGAGCGGTGGACGCCGTTGAAGTGCGCCCTGCTGTTCAAGAACATGACATTGACGCTGGCCAGCCGGAACAACGATGTGCGGATGAGCAACACCCGGGCCTATTTCGGTGATCGGTTTATCGATGAGATACTGGATATCAAGCCGGAACTGAATGACCCGATCATCCCGCCGTCGCGCGATTGGAACTTTGAACCGCTGGACCCACAGGAGCCGGACGGCTCGTTTACGCCCTCAATGGTCACTGATATTGTGGAATTCCCCGCCGATCCCAACAACGGCAGCAACAACTGGGCGGTGGGCGGAAGCAAGACGGCAAGCGGTTATCCGCTGCTGGCCAACGACCCGCACCTGGGCCTCTCCCTTCCCTCCATCTGGTACGCGGTGCAGCTTCATGCTCCCTCCGTGAATGCGATGGGAGTGTCCCTGCCCGGTTCTCCCTCGGTGGTGATCGGGTTTAACGAGGATATCGCCTGGGGCACCACCAATGTAAGCGCCGATGTGTGGGACTGGTACGAGATCGATTTTCGCGACTCGACATTTTCGGAGTACCGGTTTGACGGGAGATGGAGGAAGACCCGGAAACGGGTGGAGAAGATCAGGGTAAAGGGCGGGGAGACGGTGGTCGATACGGTGGTCTATACCCATCACGGTCCGGTGGTGGAAACCGATACAGACCATTTTGGCGGGCGGGAGATACCGCGTCACCATGCCGTTCGGTGGATCGCTTATGCCAAATCGAATGAGGTGCGGTTTTTTCTGAAGATCAACCGGGCCCGCAACTATGATGATTATCGTGAGGCACTCGATTATTTTCACAGCCCGGCCCAGAACTGGGTGTTCGCGGACAGTGCGGATATTGCCCTTACGGTGACCGGCAGATATCCGCTGAAATGGGATGAGCAGGGACGGTTCATCAGCGACGGCTCCGACCCGCGTTACGACTGGCAGGGATGGATCCCGTTCGATCATATTCCCTTTGTAAAAAATCCGGAACGTGAATTTGTGAGTTCGGCCAACCAGGATCCGACCGACGACTCCTATCCCTACTACCTGGATGATGACTTTGCCCCCTACGAAAGGGGCCGGCGTATCAACGACCGCCTGGAGGCGATGAATCAGATCACCGTCGACAGCATGCGCCAGCTTCAGCTTGATGCATTCAGTTATCACGCCAGCACCACGTTGCCGGTGATGTTGAAACTGCTGGAGGCCGACAGTCTTTCGGAATCGGAACTGCAGGGGTACCGGGATTTGGCCGACTGGAACTACTTCAACAGTAAGGAGAAGATCGATCCCTCGCTGTATCACCGGTGGTGGGATGCGCTATACGAAGCGATCTGGAGCGATGAATACCGATCGACGGATCTGCCGCTTGCCTGGCCCGACCGCGACCAGGTGGCCCAGCTCGTGATGAGTGAAACACCGTTGAAGTGGTACGACGATATCGGGACCGACCGAGAGGAATCACTGGCAGATCTGGTACTCCGCTCCTACCGGGCTGCCTTCCGGGAGCTTGAGGAGGAGTTCGGTGCCTACGGCCGCAGCTGGGAATGGGGCCGGGTGAACAGCACCTCTATCCGGCATGTTGCAGGCTTGCCCGGCTTCGGCCGCAGCGACCTGGCGACCGACGGGGGCGGCGAGTCGGTGAATGCGATCAAGCGTACGCACGGTCCTTCCTGGCGGATGGTGGTGGAAGCCGGTCCGGAGATGAAAGGCTACGGCATCTATCCGGGCGGCCAGTCGGGCAATCCGGGGTCGGGGCGGTACGCCGACATGATCGAAGACTGGAATGACGGGAAACTCTATCCGCTCTATTTTATGAAAGATACGCCTCCGGACGATTCTCTTTCCTATACCATCAAACTCAAATGAGAGTTGCCATGCTGTTGATACTCCTTATCGCTGCTGCAACCTGGCTGTTGAGCCTGTGGCTGCCCTGGTGGTCGCTGGCCCTGCCCTGTCTGGTGTTTGGGAGCATGCTGGGCAGCGGTCGGAAATCCTCGTTCCTCTGTGGTTTCCTGGGGGTAGGCAGTCTGTGGCTGATCCAGACCTCCTATATAAACTGGGCCAACGACGGGATACTGTCCGCACGCATGGCCGAACTGTTCAATATGCCCTTTCCGCTGCTTACCCTCCTGGCAACGGTGCTGATCGGAAGCCTGCTCGGTGGCCTCAGCACCCTGACGGGATATATGTTCAACGATGCTTTTCTCTCCCGCCGGATATCGGATAAATAAAGAACCTGAATGTGATTAAAACTGTTATTCCGGTTGCCTGCAAGGCGGAGTTGTCGGTCAACCGTGATGGACTGTAGCAACCGCCGGTGGGGGACAGATGTTTTGGGGGAAGATTATTCAGGAATCCTGTTAATTAGGTGATCACAGTATGAGAGAACAAAAACCGGAACAGGCATCTTCGCAGAGTTATCGGTGCACCTACTGCGGGGAGATCAATCATGCTTTTGTGGATCCCTCCCGGGGCCGAGACCAAACCTACATCGAAGACTGCAAGGTCTGCTGCCATCCCAATGAACTCCATATCAGCTACGATGAGTGGAACGAGAAGTTTGTCATCCAGGCCCGCCGGAGCCGGTAGCCGAAGATCGAATTTCCGGAAGATTCATTTTGAAATTAGAACCGGGCGTTGTTATCTTCTACCAGTTTTGCCCCGGAGTAAATAAGGATTGAAAGCTGAAGATAAAAATGACTGAAATCAGTTGACTGACAGCAGGGAAACCAGACACTTGTACCTCGATAAAAGCTGTTATTTAAACAAGCACGGGGCAGCCCTTTTCAAAGATTTGGATGCATATCCAGCCACCCTTCAATCCGACGCGATTTTCGTTGTCGGATTTTTTTTAGCCAAAAATTCGAACCCAATATCCTATAAGCTATGTCTATAGTTTCTCCCGACAGGGCTATTATCGCACTGTCCGACGGTACAGTCGAACACGGCTATTCCATCGGCGTCAAAGGAACCACCGGCGGAGAGCTCTGTTTCAACACCAGCATGATTGGCTACCAGGAGATCTTCACCGATCCCAGCTATTACGGGCAGCTGATGATGATGACCTATCCCCATATCGGCAACTACGGCACCATGGCCCGCGACGACGAGGCCCGCAAGGTGATGATAGCGGGACTGATCACCCGGGCCTACTCGCACGACTACAGCAACCTCCAGGCCGACGGAAGCCTGCAGCAGTATCTCGAACGCAATGAAGTGGTGGGCATCGACGGGATCGATACCCGAAAGCTGGTGCGGCATATTCGGACAAAAGGGGTGATGAATGCAGTGATCTCTTCCGATATTCTGGATGAGGATGAACTGCTGAAGATGGCCCGCGACTGGGATCCGATGGAGGGGCTGGAGCTGGCGACCAGGGTAACGCGGACCGAGCCCCAGACCGTGCACGCCGAGGGGCCGTTTAAGGTGGCTGCCTTCGACTACGGGATCAAACAGAATATTATTAACAGCCTGACCAAGCGTGGCTGCACGCTGCGTATTTTCCCGGCCAAGGGCGATTTCATCGAGGAGATCCAGCAGTGGGATCCCGATGGATTTTTCTTCAGCAACGGCCCGGGCGATCCCAACGCCACCGCCGAGTATGCGCTGGAGACGATCCGGTACGCGCGTTCATCCGGCAAGCCTGTGTTTGGAATCTGCCTGGGACACCAGCTGATGGCCCTGGCCGAGGATATCCCCGTGAAGAAGATGTTTGTGGGCCACCGCGGGGCAAACCAGCCGGTCAAAAACCTGGATACGGGACTGGTGGAGATTACCACACAGAATCACGGGTTTGCAGTGGATGAGGATGCGCTCGATGCATCTAAGGTGGAGATCACCCATATCAATCTCAATGACGATACCATCGAGGGGCTGAAATTCAAAAGCTACCCGGGATTCTCCGTGCAGTACCACCCGGAAGCGTCGCCCGGCCCCCACGATTCATCCTACCTGTTCGACCAGTTCCTGGATATGATCAAGGAACATAAAGGAGTCCCGGCCTGACATTAACACTTTAACAACCAAACACCTCAACACCTGACCAAAGAATGCCAAGAAGAGACGACATCCACAAGATACTGATCATCGGATCGGGCCCCATTGTGATCGGCCAGGCCTGCGAATTCGACTATTCCGGAACCCAGGCCTGCCGGTCGCTGAAGGATGAGGGCTATGAAGTAGTGCTGATCAACTCCAACCCGGCCACCATCATGACCGATCCGCTGATGGCCGACTCGATCTATCTGAAACCGTTGACCACCGAATCGATCGAAGAGATCGTCGAGATTGAAAAACCCGATGCGGTGCTGCCGACCATGGGCGGGCAGACCGGCCTGAACCTGGCGCGCGACCTGCAGCAGCAGGGCTTCTGGGATAAGAACGACATCAAGATCATCGGGGTCGATATCGGAGCGGTGGAGATCACCGAAGACCGTCAGCAGTTCCGCGACCTGATGGACTCGATAGATATACCGCAGTGCCGCAGCCGTGTCGCCGAATCGCTGCTGGATGCCAAGGAGATCGTGGAGGAGCTCGGCGGACTTCCGATCGTGATTCGCCCCTCATTTACGCTCGGCGGCACAGGAGGGGGAATCGTCTGGCACCGTGATGAGTTTGAACGCAAGGTGTTGCGGGGGCTGGAGATGAGTCCGGTGCACCGCGTGCTGATCGAGGAGAGTATCTTCGGATGGAAGGAATATGAGCTGGAGCTGCTGCGTGATTCCAACGACAACGTGGTGATCATCTGCCCGATCGAAAATGTGGATCCGATGGGCGTGCACACCGGCGATTCCGTCACGGTGGCTCCCACCCAGACGCTGACCGACAAGCAGTTTCAGATGCTGCGGGATGCCGCGATCAGGATGATGCGCTCGATCGGGACCTTTGCCGGGGGCTGCAATGTACAGTTCGCCGTGGAGCCGGAGAGCGACCGCTTCGTGGCGATCGAGATCAACCCTCGGGTGAGCCGCTCATCGGCGCTGGCCTCCAAGGCGACCGGATACCCGATCGCCAAGATCGCCACCAAGCTGGCAGTGGGCTACAACCT
This sequence comes from Balneolaceae bacterium, assembly GCA_033722635.1. GTDB lineage: Bacteria > Bacteroidota > Rhodothermia > Balneolales > Balneolaceae > JAWVYR01. The sequence continues at coordinate 8,048 of JAWVYR010000037.1, forward strand.
GGATGAGCTTCCCAACCCGATCACCGGGGTCTCCTCGGCCTGTTTTGAACCCTCCATCGACTATGTGGTGGTAAAGGTGCCGCGGTTTAACTTTGACAAGTTTCCAAACGTGGACGAGGAGCTGACCACCCAGATGAAGGCGGTGGGCGAGGTGATGTCGATCGGCCGCAACTTTCCCGAGGCGATGAACAAGGCCTGGCAGTCGCTGGAGATCGGCCGGGACGGGCTGGGAGCCGACGGATATGACAAGATCAACCGAAAAGAGGTGCGGGAACGGCTGTTGAAGCCCTACTGGGACCGGATGCTGAATATCCGTAATGCGTTCAAGATGGGGGCCTCCGTGGAGGAGATCGCCGATATCACCAAGGTGGATCCCTGGTTTTTGCAGCAGATGCGGTACATGGTTTCGCTTGAGAACCGCACCGAAGGGCAGACCCTGGGGAAAATTCCGAAAGATGACCTGTATGAGCTGAAGCAGGCCGGTTTCTCCGACCGCCAGATCGCATGGATGCTGAGCCAGAGCAACGGCGAGGTGACCGAGCAGGAGGTCCGCGAACGGCGTAAAGAGCTGGATTTGAAGCCCGCCTTCAAGCTGGTGGATACCTGCGCGGCTGAGTTCCCCGCCGAAACGCCCTATTTCTACTCCGCCTACGAAAAGGAAAATGAGAGCGACGTTTCCGACAAAAAGAAAGTGCTGATCCTGGGCAGTGGCCCCAACCGGATCGGCCAGGGGATCGAATTCGACTACTCCTGCGTGCACGCGGTAATCGCGGCCAGGGAGATGGGATACGAGACGATCATGGTCAACTGCAACCCCGAGACGGTCTCCACCGATTTTGATATCGCCGACAAGCTCTATTTCGAGCCGGTCTACTGGGAGCGGGTACTTGATATCGTGGAACATGAGCAGCCGGAGGGAGTGATCCTGCAGGTCGGCGGGCAGACCGCCCTTAAGCTGGGTAAGAAATTTGTGGAGGCGGGCATCAAAATCTTCGGCACTCCGTTCGAGAAGATCAACTTTGCCGAGGACCGCGGCGCTTTCAGCAATTTCCTGAAACGGCTCGATATTCCCTTCCCGGAATACGGCACCGCCCGCACCGTGGATGAAGCGCTTAAGATCGCCGACCGTATCGGCTACCCGGTGCTGATCCGGCCGAGCTACGTGCTGGGTGGGCAGGGAATGCGGATTGCGGTCAAGCCGGAGGAGCTGGAAAAATACACCAACCGGGTGCTGGCAACCCATCCCGAGAACGACTTCCTGATCGATAAATACCTGGAACACGCCGTGGAGGTGGATGTGGATGCGGTCTATGACGGGGAACAGATGCATATCGCCGGCATCATGCAGCATATCGAGCCGGCCGGGGTGCACTCGGGCGATTCCACCGCCGTACTGCCGCCCTACTCGCTCAGTGAAAAATCGATCGAAACGATCAGGAAATACCATGAGATGATCGCCGCCGAGATGGGAATTATCGGCTTCCTGAATGTCCAGTATGCAGTCAAGGATGAAAAGGTGTTTGTACTGGAAGCAAATCCACGCTCAACTCGGACGATACCGTTCCTGGCCAAGGCGACCGGAAGACCCGAGGCGCAGATTGCGGTGAAGGTGATGCTCGGCGCCAAGCTGAAGGATTTCGACCTGAGCTCAAAACTGGAAAAGTGGGCGATCAAGGAGCCGGTCTTCCCCTTTGATAAATTTCCCGAGGTGAAAAAGGAGCTGGGGCCGGAGATGAAATCCACCGGCGAGACGATCTACTTCATGGAAGATTTCAACGACGAGCACTTCAAGAAACCGTACGAGTTCAAGAACCTGTATCTCAGCAAGTAGGGATTTGCAGTTTTTCCCACGCCGAACGCTCATCCGGGATCATCTCGACGGAGTCCCGCAAAGGCGGGCGATCGGAGAGATCCTTGCCGAGCGGGCGTCGGGCTGTGTTGGGAGGGAAGATCCCTCCGCTTCGGTCGGGATGACTGGGACAGGATAGGCTGTCAGGGGATAAGCCGGTATCTGGAGGCTTTTGTGAATGCTTCTCTTTTAAAATCGCTTATGTGTTTAGGACAACAGTGTTATTTTCCTGTACTGAGCCACCTACGATCCCTCTTTTTTGATCTCCATCTTGTTCGCGAAGTAGTTGCAGAAATCCCGCATATCCTCGGCCATACCCTCCTCGCTGGTCGACTGCTCAAAGGTGTCGGCCATGGTGACCAGCGTCTGGTAGAAAAAAATCTTCATCTCGTCGACCGTCATCTTCTTGGTCCAGAGATCCAGCCGGAGCGTATCCTTTCCCTCATGATCCCACATCGAAAGCAGCATCGCTCGGCAGTGAGCAATATCCTTCTCCAGGTCGTCCGCATTCCATTCGATCGCGGTGGGTACATTGTTCTCATCCAGCTCCACTGTTATGCTTATATCTTTCTTCTTCACTGACATATGTTACAATTCTGCGGTTAAGAAAAAGCCCGGACTATAGCCCGGGCCTTAACATCAATGTAATTAGCAGTGTTTGTCGAATTCCGATCCCGATCAATACCGGTAGTGCTCCGGCTTGTAGGGTCCTTCCTTCGGCACGTCGATATATTCGGCCTGATCATCGGTAAGTTCGTCGATCTCGATACCGATCTTGTTCAGGTGCAGCCGCGCCACCTTTTCATCCAGCTCTTTCGGAAGCACGTGAACGCCCAGCTCGTAATCGTCCGGGTTGTTCCACAGGGCCATCTGCGCCAGCGTCTGGTTGGTGAAGCTGTTCGACATGACAAACGAAGGATGACCCATCGCGTTACCGAGGTTCATCAGTCGACCCTCGGAGAGCAGGATGATCTCCTTGCCGTCTTCGAGGCGGAAGAGATCCACCTGCGGCTTGATGTTGTCGCGTTCGGCATGTTCCATAAGCCACTCCACGTCGATCTCGTTGTCGAAATGGCCGATGTTGCCGACGATCGCCTTGTCCTTCATCATTTTGAAGTGGCGTTCGGTGATCACATCCTTGTTGCCGGTGGCGGTCACAACGATATCCGCTTCCTTGACGGCATCGTCCATCTTCTTGACTTCATATCCGTCCATCGCGGCCTGCAGCGCGCAGATCGGGTCGATCTCCGTTACGATTACGCGGGCTTCGGCTCCGCGCAGGGAGGCGGCGGATCCTTTGCCAACGTCACCGTAACCGGCTACCACCGCAACCTTGCCGGCCAGCATCACATCGGTGGCCCGCTTGATCGCGTCCACACATGATTCGCGGCAGCCGTACTTGTTGTCAAATTTCGACTTGGTGACCGAATCGTTCACGTTGATCGCCGGAGCCCCCAATGTACCTTCCTGGGCCATCCGGTAGAGACGGTTGACCCCGGTGGTGGTCTCCTCGGAGATGCCGCGGATACCCTCCAGCAATTCGGGATACTCCTCGTGAACCAGCATAGTCAGGTCGCCGCCGTCGTCCAAAATCATATTCAGCGGTTCGCCGTCCGGGAAGTAGAGGGTCTGCTCGATGCACCACCAATACTCCTCCTCGGTTTCTCCCTTCCACGCATAGACCGGGATATCTTTCTCGGCGATGGCCGCCGCGGCGTGATCCTGCGTCGAAAAAATGTTGCAGGAAGACCATTGCACCTCGGCGCCCAGTTCAATGAGGGTTTCGATAAGCACGGCGGTCTGCACCGTCATGTGCAGGCATCCGGCGATACGGGCCCCTTCAAGTGGCTTCTCCTCGCCGTATTGTTCGCGGAGGGCCATCAGTCCCGGCATCTCCGCTTCGGCCAGCCGGATCTCTTTGCGGCCCCACCCGGCTAATTCGATGTCTTTAACCTTGTAAGGTAGTTTCTCTTTTACTTCTTCAGCCATAATCGTTTAATAATGTTTGTTTTGAATATTCAAGTTAAGATAATTTTTATTGCATACCCATTCAACGGCAGTATGTCAGGTAAAAATAGCGCTTGTACGCCTGAAGGTGGATCCCACGTCAGCCATCAACAACTTTTGACTCCCTCCTACGCCAAGGTTTATCAACCGTAGTTAACAGCAGAGGTGGGCTTCGGAGGATAAACCCCACTTCTCATTTCTCACTTTTCACTCACATACTTCTCAATAACATCCTCTGCCTGCTTGTAGTCCTGTTCCGGTCCGTAACTTCCCCGCGAGGTTTTTATCAATTCACCGCCGGGATCCACATATACCTTAAAAGGGATTCCCTGGACTCCCAGCTTTTCATGCAGTTTGTTGGAATCGTAGAGATACACGAAATCATAATCATGGTTCTGCGCAAACTCCCGGGCATCCTCCTTTGTATCGGCAAAGCCGGGTGTCACCGCAAGCACCACAAAACGTTCGGGATACTCATCCATCAGTTTCTGCATGGTTGGAAAGCTGCTGATGCAGGGTTTGCACCAGGTTTCCCAGAAATCGATCAATACCACTTTACCCTTGTGCTCGGAGAGGGCAACCTCATTGCCCTGCAGGTCGGTGAACACCGCATTCTTAACCGCTGTCCCATCATCAGCACCGTTATTTTGTGCTTTGCCGCAGCCTGCCAGGAGCAATGCTGCCAGCAACAGGGTATATTTAGCTATCTCATTGAGTTTCGTCATCCTTTTACTATTAGTTATCTGTTTTGATAACTAACAAATCAAATAAAGTGATATTGCATCTGCATCGTTCATTTTACAGCAAATTTCGGAGGCCTTTTTTGTTTAAAGATGGATTGTCCTTTCGTATATTTGCCTGCCTCAAGCAATCCAACAGACCGGAAATCAAAGAATGACGTATGATTTTACCATAGTGGGAGCGGGGATCGTGGGCCTTTCCGCCGCCTACAAGCTTTCCCTCTCATATCCTGATCTGAAGATCCTGATTCTTGAGAAGGAGGATCGGGTAGCCGCCCACCAGACCGGCCAC
>JAWVYR010000038.1:0-12838 GCA_033722635.1 Balneolaceae bacterium
ACTAAATAGAAATTGATGAAAAGATTATTGCTCGCCTTTACGCTGCTGCTCATCCCCTTCCTTATCGCATTTGGACAGGCTGTTCAAGGTGATACCACCTCTGCCCGTACCGATAATACGATCAAATTATTTCTGGATTGCAATCGCTGCAATGAGACCTATATCCGCACCAATATTCCCTTTATCAATTTTGTTCGAAATAAGAGGGATTCCGACGTACATCTGCTGATCACTCGTGAACGGACGGCAAGCGGGGGAACCCGGTTTATCCTGAAATATCTGGGGCGGGAGCAGTTTGATCAACAGAACGATACCCTGGATTTCATTTCCCAGGAGTATTATACCGAAGATCAGGAACGGCGCGCCCTGGTCAAGCATATCAAGGCCGGGGTCCTGCCCTATGTTTTTAAAGTGGCCGACATCAACAACTTTGATATCAACTACACCGAACCCTCCGAACAGGTACAGACCACCGCACAGCAGGACAAGTGGAACAACTGGATTTTCGAGATCGACCTCCGCACATTTTTCAATGGCGAGGAAACCCGGAAGAGTTACTTTATCTCCGGGGGTGCTTCGGCCGAACGGGTGACGGAGGAATGGAAAATCACCTCATTCTATCGAAGATCCTACGACCTCACGCGTATCGAACGGGACGGGGATACCGATGATTTTGTCAGAGAAAGCCAGTTTTTCGATGGCCTGGTTGCTAAAAGTTTATCTCCCCACTGGTCGCTGGGAATATTTCTGGAAGGCCGTTCCTCGACCCGCGACAACCTCGATATCAGCCTGTCCGGAAGCCCCGTTGTCGAATTCAGTGTTTTTCCCTACAGCGAATTCAACGAACGGGAAATCACCTTTCAGTACGGCATCGCACCGGTCTACAACAACTATACCGACAGTACCATCTTCAACGAAACCCGGCAGCTGCTGATCGAGTCACAGCTCAGGGGCGATATGGAGTTTACACAGCCCTGGGGCGAAATCGAGGGCGGGCTCAATGTATCCGCATTCCTACATGATCTGAGCAAGAACCGGGTGGGGGTAGACCTCGAGTTCGATATCCGTGTATCACGCGGATTCTCGGTGAATCTCTCCGGACGTTATTCCCTGATCAATAACCAGATCTTTCTCTCCAAGGAGGGAACCACCACTGAAGAGGAGTTGCTGAATTTGCGACAGCGGGCCACCTCCTTCTCGTTCCGCGGCTCGATCGGGTTTGAATATAACTTCGGGTCGATCTACAACAACGTAGTGAACCCGAGATTCTAATCAGCGGCCTTGTTGCCGTTCTGCCCCAGCATCTCATTCAGCTTTTCTCCGCCTCTGATACCAAAATCGAGTGTTCGAATGGGGAACGGTATCATGATGTCGTTCTCATCGAACTTCTTCTTGATCGCCATGATGGCGTCGCTCTGGGCAGTCCAGTAGTCGCTGTTGCGGTAGAAGTTCACCCAAAAGCGAATCTGAAAATTTATCGAGCTGCTGCCGAATTCGGTATAGAAAAATTTTACGTCGCGGGAGTCATCGTAGCTGTCGAGGCTCTGAACGGCTTCGATCGCCAGCCTTTTTGCTTTTTCCAGGTCATCGCCGTAGGAGACTCCGCAAACAAGATCGATCCTTCGTTCACCATTCTTTGTGAAGTTCTCCATCGGGGAATCAAACACTTTCTTGTTGGGCAGGTAGATGATCTGTCCCTGGGGCGTCTGTAAAATGGTGTTCCGCAGATTCAGCTTCTGTACCGTCCCATAGTACCCGTTGGATTGAATGATGTCGCCGATACCGAACGGATGGCGAACGGAGAGAAAAATACCCGAGATAAAGTTGGAGGCGATATCCTGAAATGCAAAACCGAGAGCCAGACCCACAATACCGGCACCGGCCAGCAGCGATTTGACCGTCCCGTCCAGGTTGAGAATGCCGAGAGCAATGAAAATACCGATAGAGAGAATCATCACCCCGGCGACCGTCTCCAGCAGGTGTATGATGGTTTTGTTATCCGTAACCTGGTTCAGCAGCTTGTTAACGGCCTTCCTGATCAGTTTCCCAACTACGTAGAAAATGATCAGGATCAGCATCGCCATCACCAGGTTGGGTAGCATCTCGATAAAAGTGCTAATCCAGTTTTCCAGCTTGTCAACAATCAGCGTGTAGGCATTCTCAATATTGAAATCCATCCTCGACTCCATATAACTTTTAGTTCAGCGGTTTAATCGATCTACTTATAGCAGCAGAATGTACTTTCATTGGAAAACGTTCAGCTGCAGGGAATGCAGACCGGGTGATTGATGTTTATTTATTCGTTCGATAAATCGTAACCAAATTCTCCCAGTCTATGCCTACTCGTAGCTCAAATGCCATCTGGAAAGGAAACCTAAAGAACGGATCCGGAACCATGAAGACGGGATCCGGCATATTCGAAGGGCCCTATTCTTTTGTATCCCGTTTTGAGGATGGAGATGCTTCCAATCCTGAAGAACTGATCGGAGCTGCTCACGCAGGATGTTTTTCGATGGCCTTTTCCAATGAATTAGCCCAGGCCGGCCACGAGCCCAACTCCGTGGAAACCGATGCCGAGGTCCATCTTGAAATGGTGGACGGCGCTCCGACCATCACTACCATCGAACTGAAAACGAAGGGCGACGTACCGGGCATCGATGAGGAGACCTTCCTCGAGATTGCCAACGGTGCGAAAGAGAACTGCCCGGTTTCGAGGGCGTTGGCGGGTGTGGATATCAAACTCAATGCCACCCTGGTCTGATATCGGCCTAAACAGTAAGATTTAACTGACTCAATGCTTCAGATATATATGACTCGTCTCTCGCAGATACCATTGTTACTTCTATTTCCGCTCGCACTGATCGTCGGGTGTGCGCAACCGGATACCGGCAATACTGACGAGCAACCGGAGCAAACAGCCTATGCTGAATCGGCATCGGAGGTCGACCCGGTGCTCACCGGGACAACGATTCCCGACGCATCGGTGAAATCCACTGTCGGTGAAAGTGTGCGGCTTCTCGACATTGTCAAAGAAAAGCCGACGGTACTGATATTTTACCGTGGTGGCTGGTGCCCTTTCTGCAACAAGCATCTGGCTCAGATTCAGCAGATCCAGGACGAACTGGTGGAGATGGGTTACCAGATCGTTGCCGTAAGTGCAGACCAGCCGGAGTATCTGCAGGAAAGCATTGAAAAGCATGATCTCGATTACACACTCTATTCCGACAGCCCGATGAATGCATCCACCGCTTTTGGCCTTACCTTCAAGGTGGATCAGGAGACGGTAGAACGGTACCGGAAAAACGGGATAGACCTTGAAAAACACGCAGGATACGATCACCACCTGCTGCCAGTGCCGGCTGTATTCATTGTGGATCAAGAAGGAACGATTCGGTTTCAATACGTCAATCCCGACTACAAAACCAGAATCGAGCCGGAGGTGCTGCTGGCGGCTGCCGGGGCATATTATCCGGAGTCGGAGTCCTGATAACATCGCTGTACTCTGTGCGTTAGATGGTGTAATTTACAACAGATTCCACCTATGCCGGAGACCGTTCAAAAAACCGACCTGAAGCAGCTCACCAAGGAGCAGCTGCACGCCTTCTGCTCAGAGATGGGACTGCAATCCTACCGCGCCGATCAGATATTTCAATGGCTTTATCAAAAGGGCGTGTCGAGCTTCGATGAGATGACCAACCTCTCCAAGGATCTGCGCGCCAAGCTGGATGAGATCGCCCGGATCAACCGCATAGAGCCGGTCCGACAGCAGGAATCGAAAGATGGCACCATCAAGTTTCTGTTTCGCCTTCAGGGGGATAACGAGTACAAGATAGAATCGGTGCTGATACCCGATTTCTATCCCGATGGTGCGCCCAACCGCCTTACCGTCTGTGTTTCTTCTCAGGTAGGATGTGTTTTTGGCTGCAGCTTCTGTGCCACCGGCAAGATGGGCTTTCTACGCAATCTTACCCACGGCGAGATCGTAGACCAGGTGCAGTATATAAACGAAGTGTGCAGGCATATCTACAACAAGGATGTAACCAACATCGTCTACATGGGAATGGGTGAACCGCTTCACAACTATCGGCCGGTTGTAGATTCCGCGGATATCCTCACCGATGAGATGGGTATCGACCTCTCCCCGAAGCGCATCACCATCTCTACCGTCGGTCTCACCAAACAGATCAAGAAGCTGGCCGATGAGCGGCATCCCTACAATCTGGCGATCTCGCTTCACGCAGCCGATGACGAGAAGCGCGACGAGATCATGCCGATCAACCAATCCATGAATCTGAGACAGCTCAAGGAGGCGGTACAATACTACTATTCCAACATGCACCGCCCCATCACCTACGAATATCTGCTTTTTGAGCATTTCAACGATTCCCCCAGCGATGCACAGCGGCTGGCCGAAATTGCCCGCTGGGCCCCGAGCAAGGTGAATATAATCATGTACAACAAAGTGGAAGGGGTGGAATTGCAGCGTGCCCGCGAGGATCGGCTGGATGCCTTTATGCAGGAGCTGGTCGACAGGGATGTGACCGCCACCGTGCGCCGAAGCCGCGGCGATGATATCGATGCCGGTTGCGGCCAGCTTGCGATCAAGGACGAAGCGATGCAGGGAAAGACCATCGCAAAAAATTAGTTGTTCGTTTTACCGGCTATCAATCGTGGACAAAATTGAGTAGCCTTCCGAACCGTGGCATCCAGCGCTCCGAGTCCCACGAAAAGTAGATCATCCCTGCCTTACCCACTACATGGTCTGCCGGAAGAAATCCCCAGAAACGGCTGTCTTCGCTGTTATCCCGGTTGTCGCCCATCACAAAATAGTAGTTTTTTTTGATCGTATAGCGGTTGGTGGGCTCCCCGTTGATGATGAACTGATCGCCGTCCCGTTCAACATCGTTTTTCTCATAGCGGGTCACGATGTTCTGGTAGATATGCCAGTTATCGGATGTAAGGGTAATGGTCTGGCCCTCAAATGGGACAACCACAGCAGGCAGATGGTCGTGGTTGTAAAATCCTCTTGTAAAGTTAAAATCGACTCTCGAATATTCATTAAAGTCGGACGGCAGGACAAATAGTTCGACGGTGTTCACCTCCGGCCATTGGCTGATATTGCGGGCCACCTCCGTGGTCATATTAACACGGTAGGTCCCGGGGGCCTGGGCTCCAACCAGAGTGCCGCCGGCTGATTTCACTTTGGCCGGGCTGAGCCGAACCCGAGCCTTTACGTGAACCAGGTAGTTTTTCTGAACGCCGTCAAATTGTTGCGATAAATCGCCATTCACATACAGCATCTTGTTTTGGATGCTCAGCGTATCTCCGGGAATCCCCACGGCTCGCTTGATATAGTTGGTTTTGGCCGATATGGGGGCGATATCGATCGGGTAATTGAATACCACAATATCATTGCGATTGACCTCCTCGAATCCGGGCAGGCGGGTCCAGGGCAGCGACACACCCGGCAGGTATACATTGGTAAAGGGGATGCCGATCACCATAGGCGTACGAGGCCCATAGTTTATTTTGGAGACCACCAGGAAATCGCCGGTCAGTAGCGTCTGCTCCATGGAAGGCGTCGGGATACGATAGGCCTCAAAAAAGAAGGTACGGATAATCAGGGCCGCGATGAATGCAAAGAGAAGCGCATCCATCCACTCGCGAAGCCAGTGTTTGGCCCGCTCATTCTGCCTGTATTTGCGGTCTTTGCGTTCGGATTTATCGGGTTTTACCGCTTCGGCGGTTGTTGCTTCGTCAGCCAATCTTCTGTTCCTTTGCTGTTAATTTGTTATCTGTCTTGCCCGTAGTTAAAACGGATCGTCATACCGTCGGGCGATTCGATTTTCTTGCTCACGAATTTTCCGTTGTCGTAACGGACGTCGAACCACTGCTCTCGTTCAGGAGAATAAAAGTAATCCTGGAACTGCGCCATCTCCACGCTCATCAGTTCCTCCGTAAAACTTCGCTTGATCTGCGGCATAAGATCGATATACCGACTGGCCCCGGCGTACACGAGTCCCCTGCCAAACGGGCCGTCGACATCCAGCACCATGAACGGGATGCTGTCATCAACTGTAAACCAGTACTCGAACTGAATCGCTTCAGCCGGCCGGAAATTCTCTCCGTTTATCAGATCTTCCAGCGTTTGCGTGGGATCGCCGAATCGGGCCTGCAGGCGGGCACGCAACCGGTTGGTCTGCATCCTGTCTATTTCGGTCTGCCGGTACATTCCCTGCCCGGTCCATTTGATATCGGCAAAACGCTGCTGGAATTCCCTCCTGTCATCGGCATCGTTGGTAACCTTTTCAAAGCTCGTCTCCTCAAACTGGGCGTAGGCCGGGCTGGCCGCGGACCCAATTAGCAGCAGAAGGAGCAGTATAGCTCCCGTAATACGTGAATAAGCTCTTCTCATCTCGGTTATTCCTCGGGGTGTACAATCGGGTGAAGTTAAAAAAATATTCCGTTTTATAGACATGGTATTAGTTTATTTTTCTTCATCCATGGATAATACAGCCAGAAACGCCTCCTGCGGTATCTCGACGGTTCCGACCTGTTTCATTCGCTTTTTGCCTTCTTTCTGTTTTTCAATCAGCTTCCGCTTTCGCGAGACATCGCCGCCATAGCATTTCGCAGTTACATCCTTGCGCAATGCCCGTATCGTATCGCGCGCGATGACCCGCGAGCCGATCGCCGCCTGCACGGCGATCTCAAATTGCTGCTGGGGAATCAATTCCTTGAGCTTTCCGCAGAGTTTTCGCCCCATATCATACGCCTTATCGCGGTGAACAATGCTTGAGAGTGCATCCACCTGTTCACCGTTCAGCAATATATCCAAACGTACAAGGTCCCCTTCGCGGTATTCCAAAAATTCATAATCGAAAGAGGCGTATCCCCGGGTTCCGCTCTTCAGACGGTCATAGAAATCGAAAACCACCTCGGCCAGGGGCAGTTCGTAGGTGATCTCCACCCGTTGACTCTGCATGTGCAGTTGATTCACATATTTCCCGCGCCGCTCCTGGCACAGGTTCATCACCGGCCCGATATAGTCGGATGGGGTGATGATACTGGCCTTGATGATCGGCTCATAAACCGCTTCCACCTTGCCGGGGTCAGGCATCTCGCTGGGGTTGTCGACCGCCACCGTTTTGATCTCACCCTTCTCCTGTTTCTTCACCTCAAACTCCACATTGGGCACCGTGGTGATGATATCGATATCGAATTCACGGTCGAGACGCTCCTGGATGATCTCCATATGCAGCAATCCCAGAAATCCGGCCCGGAATCCGAATCCCAGGGCTTTTGAGGTCTCCGGCTGATAGGTCAGCGATGCGTCGTTCAGCTGCAGCTTTTCAAGTGCCGAACGCAGGTTTTCGAAATCGTCGGAATCGGTGGGATAGATACCGCTGAAAACCATCGGTTTGGGCTCCTTGTAACCGGGAATCGGTTTATCAGCGGGATTTTGGGTGGTGGTGAGCGTATCGCCTACACGCGCATCCTGCAGCGATTTAACACTGCCGATGACATATCCCACCTCGCCGGCCGAGAGTCGGTCGGTTTTCTGTTTGGTCAACTGCAGGTAACCGATCTCCTCCGCCTCATATTCCTTGCCGGTTGCCATGAAACGAATCCCTTCCCCCTTATTAAGCTCTCCCTCCATCAGCCGCACATATACAATTGAACCGCGATAGGTATTGAATACCGAATCGAATATGAGGGCCCGCAGCGGTTTGTCAGTATCCCTGGACGGACTTGGAATTCGTTCCACAATCGCTTCCAGCAGTTGATCGACGCCTTCACCGGTTTTACCCGATACCTTCAGTATATCCTCATGGTCGCAGCCGACAAGATCCACGATCTGCTGTCCCACCCCTTCGATATCGGCGCCGGGCAGGTCGATCTTGTTCAGTACCGGTACGATCTCCAGGTTCTGGTCGATCGCCTGGTAGAGGTTGGAGATCGTCTGTGCCTCAACCCCCTGGGCCGCATCCACCACCAGCAGGGCCCCTTCACAGGCTTTTAAAGCACGGGATACCTCATAGGAAAAGTCCACATGTCCCGGCGTATCGATCAGGTTGAAGATCACTTTCTCCCCCTCCGGGCGCAGGTATTCCATCTTGATGGCGTGGCTCTTGATGGTGATGCCCCGCTCCCGTTCCAGGTCCATATCGTCCAATACCTGGGCCTGCATCTCACGTTCGGAGATAGTTCCGGTACGCTCCAGCAGGCGGTCGGCCAGTGTGGACTTACCGTGATCGATGTGTGCAATTATGCAAAAGTTGCGAATCTGGGCCATGTAGACTGATGAAAGTAAAAATCGGATACGCGATTAGCCTGACCAAAAGAACGGTCAAGATACAAAATTAACGCTGGGATTTCATAACCCATTCATGACTTGCAATCACGATCCGTCCTGCAATGATTTTTAGATACGGGAGCGATCGCTCCCTGCCTTTCTGAATGGAATAAACGGTCGAGCGGCTATATAATTATCAACGGCTAGCTCTTTTCCGCAGGCAGATTCAACGGGTCCTGGCCTGGAGGAACGGGATTCAGCAGTTCTACATGAAAACGAAAATCATGGCCTTCCATGCTCATCGTATCATATATTTCCCGAATCAGGTCGAACACGATGTCGGTGTCGCCTCGTACGCTGGTTGACAGATAGTTCACATCCACTTCCACATCGTGTTGCGCCACCATCTCCAGGAGGAAATCAATACTCTCACGCGGATCTCCGGCTTGCAATGGGATATAGGTAAACTGTGCCGTGGTAATCATGTAAAGTAATTGTTTTTAATAATGGCAGTCAGAAAATGATGCCCTAGATTAATTGTTTGAACTCAGGAGTTCTACATGGAGCCGAAAATTTTTACCTCGGTCATCCATCGTCTGATAGACCTCGTCGATCATATCCATGATCTCATCCCGGTCGCCTTTTACGGTGGTGGAAAGCTCTCCCACCTCCGACTCCAGGTCATACTGCTTGATGAGATCGATCATTCCTTCTACATCCTCCTTGTACTGTTCAGTCGCAAGGGGCAGATAGGATAGTTCACAAATCATAATCAAACCTCCGGAACAAATTCCCTTATTGGGGGTTAGAGTGACTGTATAGAATGCATTGATTAACAATTTTCACCCGAAAGATGATTCAAAAGCTGTTACATAATCCATTTATCCAGATATTTGCATTCACCATTATGTTGATTCTTTTTGTTGCTGCCGTCTCCGCATAAACTTACCTACCTCACAAAGCCAACAACTCCATCAAACGACGGTTAGCAACCCGGCCCTGTACACTGATAGGTACAGGGCTTTTTTTTGGAATGATTTCCGTGATGCCACGGTTGTAATCCCCTTCTGATGACTTTATACCGATTGTCGAGAGAGCAGGCACCCAACAGCAATCTATTGTATATTGAGTGATATGTTACATATCATTTTGCATACTGACCTCTCTCCCATTTCGGGCGACCTCCATCACCGGTGTATACATTAATTCGGTTTTCCTCAACCGCTTCAACTTTCCTGCTAATCTCCTTATAATCATATCAAAACAGGATCATGAAAAGAACCGCCGACTCCAAAACATCATTGCGTATCGCCATTCAAAAGGATGGCCGCCTCACCGACAAGACGATTACGCTGTTGGAGGGGATCGGATTGCGATTCGACGATTATAAACGCAGCCTGATGTTGAAATGCCTGAATTTCGATGTCGAGCTGCTGCTGATACGTGACGACGATATTCCTGAATATGTCCAGGATGGGGTATGCGACCTGGGTTTTGTCGGAGCAAATGTGACGGCTGAAACGGGAGCCGACGTCAAGATACTGCGCGACCTTGGATTTGGTATCTGCAGGCTTTCTCTCGCAGCTCGTAAGAACGGCGATATCACCAGCCTGGAAGATTTTGAAGGGAAAACCATTGCGACCAGCTATCCCAACCTGACCCGCAGTTATCTCGAGAAAAAAGGAATCGATGCCAGCATCGTAACGATATCGGGAGCAGTCGAAATCACACCGCGCCTACAGGTAGCCGATGCTGTCTGTGATCTGGTTTCGAGCGGCAATACGCTCAAGGCAAATGGGTTGGTGGAAGTTGAAATTATATTTGAATCGGAAACCCAGCTGATCCGGACCAACAAGAAGCTTTCGGAAGGAAAGAAGAAGCTGATTGACAAATTTCTTACCCGAATAGACGGTTTTCAGCAGGCTGAAAAGAGCCGGTATATCATGATGAATGCCCCGGAGGACGCGATCGAAGAGATCAAGAATATTATTCCCTCCCTCCGAAGCCCCACCGTCGTACCGCTGGCCGAGGAGAATATGGTAGCGATACATACCGTGATATCCATCGACCAGTTCTGGGATGTGATGGAACAGCTTAAATCAGCCGGAGCAAGCGGCGTGGTGATGCTTCCGATAGAAAGCATGATACTGTGATGATGAAAAGATACCGATATAGCGATTTGTCGGCCGAAGAGATCAATCGTCTCTGCCGCAGGCCCAAAATGGATTTCGCTACGGTTTTTGAAGCGGTCGAGCCGATCATCGACGAGGTACGGCGCAGGGGCGACAGTGCGGTGGCAACCTATACCGAGAAATATGATGGTTTCCTCCCCGATCCGCTGGTGATTGATCCGGCCACTTTTAATATCGAACTCGCCCGAAAGCGCAGAGAGGCGATCGACCGCGCCTTCGAAAATATACACCGCTTTCACAAGGCCCAGCTCGATTCCACGCTGGAGGTGGAGACGATGGCCGGTGTTAGATGCATGCGTGTCACCCGGGCGATCGACCGGGTAGGACTGTATGTACCCGGCGGAAATGCCATCCTTCCCTCCACCCTCATGATGCTGGGCATACCGGCCATGCTCGCCGGGGTGGAGCAGCTGGTCGTCGCCACCCCGCCCGGCCCCGACGGAGCCGTTGCTCCGGAGATCCTCTATATCGCCCAGAAACTGAATATCAGGAGTTTGGTCAAGGCCGGCGGCGCCCAGGCGGTGGCGGCCATGGCATGGGGCACCGAAACGGTCCCCAAGGTGGACAAGATCGTTGGCCCCGGTAACCAATATGTGACCGCCGCCAAGATGTGGCTTCAGAACAGCGAGGCGATGATCTCAATCGATATGCCGGCCGGCCCCTCCGAAGTGCTTGTGATCGCAGACCACACCGCCAATCCCGCATTCGTCGCTTCCGACCTTCTATCGCAAGCCGAACACGGATCCGACAGCCAGGTGGTGCTGGTAGCCACCACCGACGCGGATCTGGATGCGATCGACCGCCAGCTTTCCCATCAGCTGGAAGACCTCCCCAGAAAAGAGATGGCGGAAGGAGCCCTGGAGAACAGCTTTGCAGTGATTGTGGATTCGATCGAAGAGGCTTTTGATTTTTCCAACAGCTACGCACCGGAACATCTGGTCATACCCTGTGAAGATGCAGACCGGTGGGTGCAACAGATCAAGCATGCCGGCTCGGTATTTCTCGGGCCGTGGTCGCCCGAGAGCGCCGGTGATTATGCTTCGGGAACCAACCACACGCTGCCCACCTACGGGTATGCCCGCATCTACAGCGGGGTTTCCACCGACACCTTCACAAAACAGATCACCCTTCAACAGCTGGATCAAACCGGTATCAAGGCGCTGGGGCCGGTGATTGCAGAACTGGCAGATATTGAACAGCTTGAGGGGCACAGGAGATCGGTCACCCTGAGACTGGAGAAGTTAAACAACCAATAGCACAGCAATCAGTGATCCATGGATAAAATTTTTGAACTCAATGATCTGGTTCGGCCCAATATTCAATCGCTCGTTCCTTACAAGAGCGCTCGCGGGGATCATCAGGAAGGGCTGCTGCTGGATGCCAACGAGAACAGTTTCGGATCTCCCTTCAATACGGAGGACAACCTGCACCGCTACCCGGATCCGGGCCAGAAGAAACTGAGAGAGGCATATGCTGAATTTCGGGACGTTCTTCCGGAGAATGTTTTCGCGGGTGTGGGCAGCGATGAGGTGATCGATATCCTGTTCCGCGTCTTCTGTGAACCCGGCCGTGACCGGATCATCCATACGCCGCCCACCTACGGCATGTACAAGGTTACGGCCGACATCCACAATGTGGAAGTGCAAGACGCGCCACTCACCGACGGGTTTAAACTGGACGCAGAGCTGCTGCTGGAGAAAGCGGGTGCCAACACCAAGATGATCTTTCTCTGTTCTCCCAACAATCCCACAGGCAACCATCTCGACAAAGAAACCATGCTTAAGGCAATCGATAAGTTCGACGGGATCGTCGTGGTGGATGAAGCTTATGTGGATTTTGGAGAACGGGAGAGTCTCGCTGCCGAGGCGATCAGGCATCCAAACCTGGTGGTGATGCAGTCCTTCTCCAAATCATTCGGACTGGCCGGCATTCGACTGGGGATGGCTATCGCAACGAGCCCGATCATCGATTATATGATGCGAATCAAGGCCCCCTACAATATCAACAAACTGACCGCCCGATACGCGCTTGAGGCATTCGATAATCTGGAAACTATTCGTTTCAACATAGAGAAGATCCGGGAGGAGAAAGAACGGCTGGCCGGCGAACTGGAAAAACTTTCCGCCGTCAAAGAGATATATCCCAGCGATGCCAACTTTCTGCTCTTCCGCATAAAGAATGCACTTTCCGTGTTTCAGGAGCTGGCCGAACAGGGCATCATTATCCGTTACCGCGGCAATGAACCCGGCTGTGGGGATTGCCTGCGCGCTACCGTCGGTACGCCGGATGAAAATGACCAACTGATAGCTACCCTCAAACAGATTACATCATGAAGATATGGATTGAGACA
>JAWVYR010000039.1:0-12605 GCA_033722635.1 Balneolaceae bacterium
AATAATGAATCTTGGAGGAAGCTGAAATCTTTATTTGGGAAACCCATCCTGGATTCTGGATTCTGGATTCTGGATTCTGGATTCTGGATTCTGGAAAATTTTATTTCTTATTTTGATTGTATCAACTCTGTCAACGCCAATCCGTAAATCAGATACAATGAATAATTTGCTGTGGCCAATCCCGAGCCTGTTCTTAATCCTGTTTACCGCCGGACCAGCCTGCTCGCAGCTCTCCGACAACGGTCCGATCGACAATCCACTGCAGCCGAAGGATCGGACCGAACAGAAGATCTTGAATTCACTGGAGGAGATTCGCGGGGAGGAGAGCTATTATAATGTATCGGTCCGTGACGGGCGCCTTCTGCGGTTATTGACCGAAGCGACTGATGCACAGGTGGTAGTTGAGATCGGGACATCCACCGGAGAATCGGCGATCTGGTTCGCGCTGGCCCTGATTCGTACCGGCGGACACCTCTACACCCACGAGATCGACCCGAAGCGCGCACGCACCGCCCGCGATAACTTCAAAAGAACCGGAGTTGATACCCTGATTACACTGATTGAGGGTGATGCCCACGAGACGGTCAAAGAGCACGAAGGCCGGCAAATAGATATCCTGTTCCTGGATGCCGACAAGGCGGGATACCCCGACTACCTGAAAAAACTGCTGCCGATGGTCCGCCCCGGGGGACTGATTATCGCCCACAACATGAACTATCCAGAGCCCGATCCCCAATACATCAAGGCGATTACGCAGGATTCGAAGCTGGAGACGGCCTTTCTGCTGATGAGTGAGGCGGGACTCGGCGTGACCCTAAAGAAAAGGTAGGAATTTAGAATATCAGATATTCAGTATTTAATGTTTCAGCTTTCCGTTGCAAGCAATTGTGTTGTACTACCTAAACGGCTTGCCATACTATCAGCAGAATTCACTTTACCCTGGGCTGCAATTCACTTGTTAAAACCGTGGGGCAATGAGTGTATAACTACGAATACAGATATTACGCTAGCAACTCAAAATTCAATATTCAGCATTCAAAATTGACCTGAATTCTGCCTCTGTTACTGACTACTCCCCTTGTTCCGGCAGATACGAGCTGGCCACCTCGCGGTGGACTTTCCATCCGTCGGCGGTGCGCTTCAGGATCACCAGATAGGTATCCCGAAGGGTTACCGGCTCATCCGCCCCCTCGGGAGTATAGGTGATGGTGGATCGGCCCATCTCATACACCCAGCTGTTGCTCATTACGTTAATCTCGATGGGACGAATATCGATGGTGGCTCCCGGGGGAAAGGGCGCCTGGAGTCCCTCGCGCATGGCATCCCAGTCCGCCGAACCCGGCTGCACCATACGAGCATCCGCTGTTACCAAGGTGGAGAGTTTTTCATAGTCGCCGTCGGCCACCGCCTGCTGATAGGTCGAACGCAGATTGTCGATCTCCGATTGTATGGCGACCGTATCGATCGCTTCCGTCCTGCCGGGTCCCTCCGGGTCTTGCGGCTGGCAGCCATTCAGGACCGGCAGGATCCACATTGCCATTAAAAATAACACTATGACACTAATTCCAGTGTTTGCTGATTTCAATATGTCCATACTCTCATCCCTTTAATTTATCTTCATCTAGTATGTATTGACCAAATATATCAGTTCAGGAGATAATACAGCCCTGCCGGTTCCTGCAGATTTCATATAACCAGGACCGGTATCATTCCACGTTATAGGGAAACTCCGCCCCCTCATTCAGTTTTCGGTAGACCTCTGCCATTTCCTGTATGTTTTCCTCCATCGCCTCGGTACCGTAGTTCCAGCTGATCATACCCTGCCGGAGCCATTCGGCCTGGGTCTGCATCATCCGGGTGAGGTTCAGATAGGAGTAGTAGGTCCGGGTCTCCTCGATGAAGAGATATCCTACCGGACCCGCCGGACGCACCTCGTCGTAACACTCTGTGAAGTACCATTCCCCCTCGAACTCGAATACCGGGATCCAGTTTCGTTTCCATCCCAACCCGGTCAGCCGGTTGATGGTAAAACGCTTGTAGGTGGCGACAGCCTTATCCAGAGGTAAAAAATCGTGGTACCAGATGAAGGGGGTCGACGCCGTCTCCACACCGTCGTGCCAGCTCCAGAGCTGGATCAGCTCCTCGGTGGGACGGCAGGGCAGATCCTCAAATTTCTCCAGGATATCCGCACGGGAGAGCCCGGGCTGCAAAGCATCGGGGATGCCGGTAGTGTGCTCGCGGTGCCACTGCAAGATCTGCTCCAGCGCCTGCTGCATCGCACCGTCTGCGTGGTTTTCTACCGCGACCGCCCGGTTATTTTCGTTGAACGGGTCCTCCAGGCCGGAACAGGAGGCAAGTGTAATCAGTAGCACCCAGAAACAGCGGTATAATTTTTGATACATCATCAATCCATCCCCGTTGCATTTCATCCTGTTCATCAATTAGTGGAATTGTGGCGAGAGATACAAGGCCTGCGGTTAGATTTTACTGTTGCCGGACCAAACAGGTAGAAATGAATTCAAATATATCAAAAGATCTGTTATACTTGCACCCTGTGACAGAGACTCGACAATAGCGTTTGTGTCCAAATAATCAATCGAGCGATGCAATACAATTTTTTCGACCTACTACAGGTGATCGGTGCCCTGGGAATTTTCATCTACGGGATGAAAGTGTTCAGCGACGGACTCCAGAAAGTAGCCGGCAACAAGCTTCGCAGGATACTGAGAGGAATGACCAGCACCCGGTTTCGCGGTATCCTCACCGGTTTTACCTCCACCGCTATCACCCAGTCCTCCTCGACCACCACAGTGATGGTTGTGAGTTTCGTGAACGCGGGGCTCATCACTTTCCTGGAATCGACCGGAGTGATCATGGGTGCGAATATCGGTACCACGGTCACCGCCTGGATCATCTCGATATTCGGATTCAAGATGAAGATTACGCCGATCGCGATCATGCTGATCGGTATCTTTTTTCCCTTCATCTTTTTCGGGCGGGAAAAATTGCGCAACCTGGCCGAGGCGATGATCGGGTTCGGCATCCTCTTCATCGGCCTCGACTTTATCAAAAACAGCGTGCCCAACATCCAGGACAATCCGGAGCTGTTTATGTTCCTGAATCAGTTTACCGAATTCGGATTTTTCTCCATCCTTATTTTTGTCTTGGCGGGCACATTGCTGACGTTGGTCACCCAATCCTCCTCGGCCGCCGCAGCCATCACGCTGGTGCTCCTGTTCCAGGGCTGGATCGATTTCCCGATGGCTGCCGCCATGGTGCTGGGTGAGAATATCGGAACCACCGTAACTGCAAATATCGCAGCGGTAGTCGGTAATGTATATGCCAAACGGGCGGCCCGCTTTCACTTTGTGTTCAATGTGTTCGGGGTGATCTGGATGCTGGTGCTCATTTACCCCTTTTTGCAGGGAATCGATGCGGTAATGAGTTATTTTTTACCGGCTTCGGAATCGATCCTGCATGCCACCGATGAACTGGGCAGGGCCAATGCCACATTGGCTGTATCACTGTTTCACAGTGCTTTCAACGTGATTAACGTATTGCTGCTGGTCGGTTTCGTACCCCATATCGTCCGCCTTGTGGAACGTATGCAGCCCGAGAAGGAGGATGACGACAGCAAATACCGCCTACAGTACATCAGCTCCGGGATGATGTCCTCCCCCGAACTTTCGATCTCCCAGGCGCACAAGGAGATGCAGCTTTTCGCCAGGCTGATAGAGAAGATGCACTTCAGCATGAAGGGACTGCTCTTCAACAAACAGAACAAAAAGGAAAAGTTCCTGGAAAAGATTGCCAAGCGGGAGAGCATCACCGACAACATCGAACTGGAGATCGCGGAATACCTGACCATGATATCAAGCTATAATCTCTCTGAGACGGCCAGCCGCCGGATCCGAAACATGCACAGTATGATCAATGACCTGGAACGGGTGGGCGATATCTATTACCAGATGTCGAAGACATACGAGCGGATGGAATCGGAGGGCACCCATCTTCCCGACAACGCCATGGAGAAGATCGGTGTAATGCTGGACAGGGTGCATGATGCGATACAGAATGTCAGGGAGAACCTGGAGGTGGAGGATCAGGAACAGATAAACCTTGACCATTCGATGAAACTCGAGAAGGCAATCAACGAATGTCGCGACGAGCTGCTGGAGTACCACTATGCACAGCTGGAGGAGAAGGTATATACCGCCAAGGTAGGTTTCGTCTTCCTCGACTACGTGAATCGACTGGAGAAAATCGGCGATCACCTGTTCAATGTGAACGAGGCCCTGGCCGGGGTCAAGGTCAAGGCCGCCTACGAAGAGGTGGTGGAGCAGCGGGGGTAGTTCTGCCGGCTGCTGGATTCAAGCCTCACGTGACGATCTTCTATTTTTCCTCGTACAGGTATGCTGCCGCTGCCCGGCTCATCTTCTCATGGTCATGGCCGACATTCGGAACGATCTCCAGTTCCCAGTTGAATTCCGCATCCAGGGCGTCGGCCTTTTCTTGAGCGGTCCGGTAGAAATGGCGAGCCCGCGCCAGCCGGTGGGTTCCCTGCTCATCCACGGTGGGAGATCGCAACAGCAGCCCGCCGGTTTCATTGGCATTGTCCAGCTCCCCGATGAAGAGCACCATTTCCCGGCTGAACGAGTGCTCCAGGCTTTGCCGGTCCGCCGGCGTGTCTTTCAGGCCGAATGGTAGCGGAATTTCAAAATCGGGCAGGGTGTAAAAACCGGAGTTGGAGGCCAGAATCCGGTTGGCTTTGATTCGGGGATGAAACAGCACCATCCGGTGGAGGATCTGTCCGCCTGCGGAGTGGCCGAAGATGTCGTACTGCTCCCGCTCCGATCCGGCCGTTTTGGCCGCCAGTTCAAAGATCCGGTCGAAGTCCCCGTAGATCCACTCCCGGCGATTCGGGTTGACCTCGATCTCCAGCCCCTTCTCCTGCAGCCGCACGACATTCGAATTTTCCAGGAAGGTTACCTGCTCGAGGAGATTGGAGTTTTCGATCACCCCTCCCATGTGGTAATCCTCAAAAACGTACTGCTCCTCATCATAAGCAGGAGACAAAACAAGAATGCCGTGCTGTTCCGAGGCCTCCACCCAGGCGTCGCGGTAGTCCCATCCGTTGCGCCCCGAGCCGGGGATCACCAGCAGGACCGGCGAATCAGGCGTAAAGGTATCCGGCTTGTGATAATAGACCGTGACCAGCTTCCCCTCATACCCCGGGCCCCCTTCCACCAGGAAGCTGCCGGAGCCTTCGTGGATTTCGATTTGACCGATCCCAGATGTATCAGCCTCCTCGATTAGATTCATCCCGCAGTGCGGGCAGGTACCGTCCTCATCAAAAGTTTGTCCGATTTCGTGCACCTGGCAGGAACAGGGTGGACACAGGTAGGTTTCAGGTTGAGGTTGGCAGGCGATGAAAAATAATAAAAACAGCAGGACAATAGCGTTATTGACGAATATACGCACTGGCTCAATTTAATTTATAAAGGGTTTCTGTAACAGGCGTACGGAAGAGGCCCGGTGATTGTTATGGTAGCTGTTTCCTCATGGTACGGATGAAGTAAATTCAGCAAGATTCGGATTCTGCGGAAAAAAAATAATCCGGAACTTCCTTTCAATTTTAACAATCAATAAAATTTGAACAGCCGGCATGCGAGAACTTCTTAAAAAATTGTTCCGGGAAATCGAATCCTTTTACGGCGACAAAGAGTTTAACATCCCGGATAAACTGTCACCGGGGAATGTGAAGCAAAAACTCGACCCATATGATTTCAACAACGAGCGTCCTCTTCCCGAACTTTTTGACGAGGTGGTTGACCTGGTGAAAGAGGGAACACTCGACGTCACCCATCCGAGCTATTTCGGACTCTTCAACCCGAGTGTGACCCTGGAATCGATCGTGGCCGATGCGCTGGTGGCTCTCTACAACCCTCAGCTGGCGGTCTGGGAACACGCGCCGATGCCGATCGGTATGGAGCAACAGGTGCTGAGCTTTATCGGCAGTTATCTATTTAGCGAAGAGGATTTTTTCGCCCATTTTACCACCGGTGGATCGGAGGCCAACATGACGGGGGTACTGGCGGCCCTGGCCTCCGGGATCGATTCCTTTACCTCCGAAGGATTGGCCGGAACGCCTGCTCCCCCGGTGTTCTACCTCTCCGAGCACGCTCATCACTCCTTCGAAAAAATTACCAAGTCGGTGGGACTGGGCATGCAGGCTGTGCGTCGTATACCGGGCGACAGCCAATATCGAATGGATATGGGTATCCTCGAAAACCGGTTAAAGGCCGACCAGGATCAAGGGTACCGCCCTTTCCTCGTGGTCGGCACCGCCGGAACCACCTCCTACGGCACCATCGACCCGCTGAAATCCATTGCCCGGTTCTGCCGGCGCCACGATCTGTGGTTTCATGTGGATGCCGCATGGGGCGGGGCCGCGGTGATGTCGGACAGGCTCAAACCGCACATGATGGGAATAGAGCAGGCGGATTCGGTGACGATCGACGCCCACAAGTGGTTCTCGGTGGGAATGGGCGCGGGTATGTTCTTCACCCGCCACCCCAACGCTGTGAAGGATATGTTCAGCGTCGATGCCGACTACGTACCGGAATCAAACCGGGAACGGTTGCATCAGCCCTACCTGACAACTCTCCAGTGGTCCCGGCGTTTCATCGGACTCAAACTGTTCATGACCCTGGCTTCTTCGGGAGTCGAAGGGGTGACCCGCCGTATTGAACATCAGACCGAGATGGGGAACTACCTGAGGGAATCATTGCGTAGTAAGGGCTGGGAGATCGTCAACGATACCCCCTTACCCCTGGTCTGCTTCACCCATGAAAAGTTGAAGGAGCAACTCCACAGCACATCAAAGATATTGGATGAGATTCACAAAGAGGGCCGCTATTGGATATCCGATGTAAATGCCGGTGGCGGGAACAGGGCTTTTCGCGCCTGCATCACCAGCTTCAGGACAAGGGAAGAGCATATCGATGCGATGGTAGATGACCTGACGGGAAAAATCGCTCAGGAGTACTCCCCGTAGGTACGTCCGGACTCCCAGCCCACGATCGCGCGTTTTCGAATCGTCCCCCACCGGTACTGCCCGATCTCGCCCAACTGCCGGATAACCCGGTGGCAGGGAATGAGGTAGGCGATAGGGTTACGGGCTACCGCGCTGCCGACCGCCCTGGAGGCTTTCGGCCGGCCGATCTCCTTCGCCAGCTCCGAATAGGAACAGACCATCCCGAATGGAATCTTCAGCAGGGTCTCCCATACCTTCACCTGGAAATCGGTCCCTTTCAGGTGCAACTTCACGACGGAGAGATCCGTCCAGTCGTCTGTGAAAATTCGGGCGGCATTTTCATGATCGGAATGCTTTTCCCGGATCAACGTAGCGTTCGGCCACTGGGAACTCAGTTCATCCTCCGCTTCCGATGCATCCCCGACAAAGCCCATGTTGCAGATCCCCTTGCCGGTGCCAGCGATAAAGATGCGGCCGAACGGGCTCTCGTAGAGATCATACCGAATCGCGAGCCCCTCTCCTGCGTTCTTGAACTCCCCCGGCGTCATCCCCTCGATCTTGACAAAGAGATCGTGCAGCCGGCTGGATGATGAAAAACCGGTATGGTAGGTGGCCGATTCGATCGTGGAGCGCTTTTCCAGCAACGATTTGGCATGGTTGAGGCTGACATATTGCAGAAAGGTTTTGGGTGTCACCCCAGCCCACTCACTGAAGAGACGGTGGAAATGATAGGGACTCAGGTGCACCTGTTCTGCCACCTCCCGCAGGTCGGGCTGCTCGGTATAGTGGTCACTTATATAGGTCAGCGCTCGTGCTATGCGGTCGAAATCGTTCATCAACAGCCACTATGATTGTTGAAATGGTTTTGAACAAGATAGGTGATCGATTGCAGTTAAAACATCCGAATCTTGCGGAATATTGCAGCGTTTTCTCCTGTCTGTTAGAGGTACCCGCAAATGATGAGCATCGACAGTAGGAACGATGCGCATCTTTTGGATAAAGATAGGCATCAACCGGATGGTTAATGCGCATCGTTTTGGTGATCGCTGCAAAACGGCTCCTGCAGGCCGGAAACGGCACCGTTTTTACTTCGGAGTCCGGGGAGATTTGAAGCCACTTCAGTCGGACTCGCGGTGGTACAACACCATCTCCCATATGAAGGTGCGTTTACGGCTGTGAAGGGTAAATCCCGCCTCCGAAATACGGTCATGGATCAGGCCGGGATCGTGGACAAAGGTACGAAAGGGGTTTCCGCGCAGCCGGCGAACCAGGTTTTCGAAGCCGATCCCAAGGCGGACATACCAGCGGTCGCGCGGATAGCTGGCGGCATACCAGGTGCTGGCCTTTGCGGCCGAGCTGCGGATCAGTGAATCCGCGTCCGGGTAGCAGCAGATCACCCGGTCCAGCGTCACCAGGTCGGCCCTGGGAAGCTGATCGCCGATCTCCGCCGCATCCCCATGTACGAAGGTGATGCGGTCCAGGCAACCCTTTTCCTCCGCGGCCGATCGAGCTGCCTCGATATTGGCCGATGAGGCCTCGACGATGGTGGAACGGGCCGCCTTTCGCTCCAGCAGCTCCAGCGCCAGTACTCCGATACCGCCTCCCACATCCAGGTGGGAGGTAATAACTGCACCGGCATCCTCCATCATCGTCAAAAGTACACGGGTGGTTGAGTCCGGGCCGTCGGATCGGTAGCGCTCCAGGTCCTCCCGGGCGCGGGCGGCATCGAAATGCTGATCAGTTATCTGGCAACAGGTATTCATTACAAGTAATTATGTATTTTTCTTTCAGGGTGCAACAGTCAGCAAAGACCGTCTCAGGCTTTCTTGCTGACGATGAGCCTCGTTGAAACCTCTACCTATTGAGCGACCTTGCGCAAAAAGCCGGAAACCTCTTCGGCGACCAATCGGATGGTCGAATCCAGTCAGGCGGCCAGGGCCCTGCAGAAGATATCACTCGGCGCAAAAATCTCTTTCGATACCGTTCAGTATTTAATCTATTTTTAATAATAGAATTTTTGCAAGATTATTGGATATCATTTGTCTAAATATTAAGAACCGGCTTTATCCCTGGTAAGCAGCAGGTTTATGATTCTTTTATGGCAGATTCCAAGCAACAGCAAACATTAATCTTTGATGAACTTTACGAAGAATATGGCGATCGAATTTTAAATTTGGCGTATAAGATGACCGGTGGTGAACACGCAGCCAGGGATTTAACCCAGGATATCTTTATCAAAGTTTTTGAAAATATTGATAATTTTAATCATCAGGCCAGTGTTTACACTTGGATCTACCGAATCGCTGTGAACCATATTTTGAATTACCTGAAGAAACAAAACAAGTACCGATGGTTGCATTTTTTGGATCGCTCCGTCTCGGAAATAATTCGATCGGATGCACCGGTACTTGAATTCTGGGGTGATGATGGATTTGAAACTCCTGACGGAAAAATTGAGAAGGAGCAACAAGAAGCCCTTGTTTGGAATCTCATACAACAGCTCCCGGCGAAATACAGGATTCCATTGATTTTGCAGCGCTACGATGATATGGGAAACAAGGAGATAGCCGAGGTAATGGAACTTTCCATAAGTGCAGTGGAATCGCGAATATACCGGGCAAAGAAAAAATTGTTGGTGCTAATGGAGCCGCATCTGGATGATTTAAGAGATTAAATGCCAAACCGAAAGGTGATACGCATGAACTCAAACAGAGAACACTTTAAAGCATATTTCCTGAATTGGCTGGAAGGCCGTCTTGATGACGAAAAGAAGCAAAAAGTTGAAAGCCATTTAGATAAATGTGAATCCTGCGATTCATATTACCGGACAATGCGAAACGTCATTGAGAATCCTAAACCAGAACAGCTGCCATCATTGCAGAAGGATCCTCATCTGCCTGTTCGCATCAAAAACAGGGCAGCTAATGAGAATGATACGACAGAAGTGTCATCACCGTTTTTTGGGCTTTCGAAATCATTGACCGGTTCGCTGGTAATGCTGGGGCTGCTCCTTGGGTTTTTAATCGGGCAGCAATTGGTATATATCGCCCGGGATGGCCAGGAGGCGGTTCAAAATACCTCGATTTCGGAGCTCTATTATGAGAGTATGGTCCAGCCCAATTTGGGTGTTCAATTCGAAAAAGTGTTAACAGAAATAGAAGGTGACCAGCAATGAAAGTGAAAACAATGGTTGGTGCTCTCATATTTTTAATTGTTCTCAATATCGGCCTTCTGGGGACGATCGTATATCTGCATGTGGCCGATCGACAGCCCCCCATTGCCAGGTTCCTGGATCCCAAACCAACATTTGATCCGCCGTTTACCCAACAGTTTGAAGGTGTTGAAGAGCTGACAACTGAACAGCGCCAAAAACTGCAAAGCCTTCTAAAGTCCTACCGGTCCGAGATCGAACCGTTGCAGGAAAAAGTGCGGGCACTGGAACAAAAGATGTTCAATTCGCTGATAGAGAATGACAGCACCCATTTCGATGAGATTCAGGATATCATGCGATCCCTGGCTGAGGTACGATTAAAAATGGGGGAACACGCCTTAGAGAGCCTTCAAAAGGCAAAATCTTTCTTATCCGAGAAGCAACAACGTATCTTTATACGTCAGATCATGTCAGCCGGCCGCGGACCCGGGCCCAACGGTTCTACACCTCCCCTGAGGAGAAACAGACCCGTTGACAATCAGTAATCCGCTTTTCATTTCAGCCGGCAAAATAACAAACCTTTTTAGCCCGGCGATCGTGATCCCTGGAATGAGGTCAAAAACGGTTTATCGCGAATAAAATATCTACGGCTCGCCACGATCAAGAGCAGCTGCGATGCTTCCCTCAATGAAGGCGCTACATCGTAAAAAATGTGTGTATGACGCCGCAGCATATCTTATTCCCGGCAAGTTTCCTTCCTTTTTCAGACACCGCTATAAATTATATACGAACCACACTACGCTTCACCTAAAAAAACCGATGTCAAAAGTCGATTCCACAACCGTACCAGGAGGCAGGCGGTTTAAAAAGTTTAATTAAAGTTGCAAGAGTTTGGATTTGTTCTTGTCTAATTAACCAAGCAGCAGATAAAACCATAACCATTAATTTTTTTAAGGAGGTCTATCGTGTATAAAATAAAAAACAGAGCGGTGTTATTACTGTTAATGCTGGGAGCAATCTCCTGCTCGGATGCGCTGAATCCAAATACGGAAGAATCCGACCTGGAGTTTCTGGATTCGATGACTTCAGCTCTGATCTCAAGCGAACAGGGTGAAGTCAACGGGAACGGCATCTTCATGCTGAACTGGAGTGCTATCAATCCCCGGTTTACCGATGAAAATGAAAAACTGGCAATGGCAATGGCTATCGGCTTCGACGATGAGATATCGCTGCAGCCGCCATACAATATTTCCACGGTAGATATGGGAAGGGTAACCATCCGGTCGGCCGACAACCAAACGGTTGAATTGAGCAAACAAAGCAGCCGGTTTTCGGGTGAACATCTGGTGTACAGCTACAGATCTTTCGGCCCCTTTCAAAGAAACGCATCATTATCCTTTGATGCCGGTGAAGAGTATAGAATTCAAACAAGTGGCTCTGATGTTTTTCCATCATTGAACCTTGCAGTCACGGCACCGGACAAGCAGGTTTCGATCCTCACACCGTCTGATTCGAAACTCTACAACCATTCCGGAGATCTCGTATTAACCTGGGATGCGATACCCGGAAAACCTGTGGGTATTCATATCCGTCCCGCTATCAATCCCAGGGAAGGTCAGAAGCCCGGTCGATTTAACCGAGAGGAATCAGAAATGATAATTTTGGAAGATCAAAACGGTACCTATACCGTATCTGAAGAATCCCTTTTGGAAATCGCGGGGAATTCTGATTTAAATGCTGTTCAGATCTCTGTGGGGCAACTGCATGTCGATGATGTTGAATCCGATGGGAAAACATACCGGGTAATCATGAGATCGGCCGATCACAGGCTGATTGATCTCAATTAATTCATAGAAAAAATTATAGAATGGCAGAGTCAGATATCGTCTCTGCCATTTTTATTGTTTTCTGTTTTTAAAATCATGGCTAAAAGAACTGGGGAGATGCAGCCGTTTGAAGCGCTCGCTATGCCGCACGGGTCTTAATCCTTGAGGTCAAACCAACGATGATATAGCCGGCGATGAAAAGGTCAAAAGAGATACAAAGGAAGACATACCATTCAGGCGCTACAGCGCTTCCAGCTCCACGAAAATGCAGTACCCAATCCCAAACCAGGTGTGCTGTCCAGCCGAAGGCCAGCCAATATTTTGTAAATCGTACTCCCAGCCAGGCCAGAAATCCATATACCAACACTCCTGCGATCTCGATAAATACCCATGACAAACTTCCCCACATAAATAGCAGCAGCAACTGCGAGTCCAACAGCAAAAATTTGGATTTCATTTTTTTTTGAGTACGAGCATGCAGGATCAGCAACGTACCTAATACAAGACCTGCAGCTAAATAGAGTATAGTATTTAGGGACATAGATGAAACAATTAAGGAAATAGAATGACCAAGTGCTCAATCGAAGCAGAG
>JAWVYR010000040.1:0-12507 GCA_033722635.1 Balneolaceae bacterium
AAAATTCGAGGGCATCCCGTAGTTTGGTAAATGGTATGCCCATTCCGCTGTTTTCTTCAAATGTACGAAGCACCCGGTTCCGGTAGACTCCCTGTTGGGCAAATTTGCGGCTGAGCACCAAAGCCTGATCTTCAAATATCCTTCTATCCAGTCTACGCAGGTCATTCTGCAGGTTGTCAAATGTGGTGCCGGCGAGTTTTGGGTTGACCCTCTGGTAGAGTCCGCTGAAGGGCAGGGGGGTATCGGTATGTTGCAGACCCAACTTCTGCTGCACCAGGGCCCGGATATTTTCGCTTCCCAGCTTGAAGTAGAGAAAATCTGCCGAAGCAAGATCGTTATAGCGGGTCGTGACATCCACCAGTTTATCAAGCGGCACCAGGCCATCGGTGACAAATCCGTTGTTTTGTAAATAATCGATGGCATCCTCATGACCCGATTGGTCGATGTAAGGCAGTTGATACCGGCGAACCGAATCGACCGGTATGAGCTGTCCGGGATCGATCTCCCCCTTTTCCACCTGCCGGGCGTACTCGATCAGCAGAAAGAGGTTGGCCAGCCGCCCCATGCTTCGGCGCGTTTGAGGTTGATAGCTGAGCACAGAGTCCGGTTTCTCGATCGATCGGGAGAGGATCGATACGTGCCCGGCGTTGGCTCCGACATACTCCGTGAGCCCTTTCAACGAGGTGGTCTTCTCCACCCATTGGCTGCCTTCCTGCAGGGATTCGCTGTTGCGGAACAGGATTTCCAGGGATTGCAAGTTGAATCCGAAAACGATCAAAAAGACGACCAGGAAGGTACCGACAAATGCGCCGATAAATTTCAGTATGCGCATGAAAAAGCTAATGATTACAGTTCTGCTGAAACTTCATAATATACGCAGTTTCACGAGCAAATTCTCCTTTGCTGTATATAAACTTGGTGTTACCAAATCAATGGATCGGTAATTAAATCAACTCACAGCCTGCATCAGTATGCCGCAGAGCCAGGCAGCGTAGGTGCCCAATGCGTATCCGAAGACGGCCAGCAGCACCCCCACCGGTGCCAGCGCTGGGTGGAAGGCGGAGGCGACGATCGGCGCAGAAGCGGCCCCGCCGATGTTGGCCTGGCTGCCCACCGCGGTGAAGAAGAAGGGTGCCTTGATCATCTTGGCCATGATAAACAGCAGGGTGACATGGAACAGGATCCAGAACAGCCCGACGGCGAAATACCCCGGGGTCCTGAAAATAGCCAGTACATCCATCTTCATCCCGATGGTGGCGACCAGGATGTAGAGAAAAAGCGAACCGATCTTGGAAGCTCCGGCACCCTCCAGCTTGCGGGCCCGGGTGAAGGAGAGAGCCAGTCCGCCGGTGGTGGCGATGACAATGATCCAGAAAAAGGCCGAGTCAAGACTCAGTTTGCTCAGTTCCGGAAAAGTGTTCCCAATCCACGGAGCAAGGTAGTCACCGCCGATATGGCCAAAGGCGGTCATGATAAAAGCAACTGCACAAATCAGGGTGAGGTCAGGAAGCGTTGGAATTTTGGCGATACTCTGTTTGTAATCCTCGATACTTTTCCGGAGTTCGGTAATCATGCTGTTATCAGCCTGAAAATAATTATCGATACGGTCGGAAATACCAGCTCCATAGAGCAAAAACCCGAGCCAGATGTTGGCGACAATGATATCCACCGTTATCATGGCGGAGAATAGCTCGTCACTGGGATCAAATATTTCATACATCGCAGTCTGGTTGGCTCCGCCCCCGATCCAGCTTCCGGCGACGGTAGACAATCCGCGCCATACCTCCTCCGGCCCCGTGCCGCCGACGATCTCCGGGGCGATGTAGGAGAACACGATAATCGCAAGCGGACCCCCGATAACGATACCCACCGTTCCGGTCAGGAACATGATGATCGCCTTGGGGCCCAATCGCAGGATGCCCTTGAAATCGATGCTCAGCGTCAGCAGAACCAGGCTGGCGGGCAGTAGATAACGGGAAGCCACGAAATATAGATTCGACTCTTCCCCCGAGATGATGCCTAGCGAGTTGAAGATTGATGGAACGAAATAACAGAGCAGCAGCGAGGGTATAAACGTATAGAATTTCTGCCAAAAGGGATTGTCGCTGTGTGAGGTTACAAAAATGGCAGCCAGGATCAACAGCAGGATCGCCAGCACGACGGCATCATTGGTGAAAACGGGGGCGGCAAGGATGATCGATTCCATACGATTGGTTTGGATGAAAATTGAATGCATGAATCTAACTGATTGACAGGGTATTGTGCAAATCGGTTATAAAGTGAACTGACAATGGGTGTGAAACTCCTGACGGAAAAGGTTATACTTAGATGCTGTTTAACACAACCCGATCAAATTACTCCAGGTAATATGAAAATTGCCGTAATTGGAACCGGAAAAACCGGAAGCAAAGTGCTTGAACTGCTGTCGGAAGAGCGGGTTGTCGGTCCTTTCAATACCGAACATCCACCCACGATAGAAAAATTGAAAACCGCCGATGTGGCGATCATCTTCGTCCCGGGTGATGCGGTCGATGATATTCTTGAAACAGTTCTTAAATCGGGTGTCGCCGCGGCCTGGGCCAGCACCGGATATGCATGGCCGGAAGATCTCGACAGCCGCTGCAAAGAGCGGGGAGTAACATGGGTCCGGGCTTCCAATTTCAGCCTGGGGATGAATATCATCCGCCGTTGTATAGATGTGATTTCGGAAGGCTCGGTGTTGCTGAATGATCCGTCTTTTCATATTCACGAGGTACATCACACCGATAAAAAGGATGCTCCCAGCGGCACCGCGATCTCCTGGAAAAACTGGCTGGCCAGGGAGGCGGAGATCACCTCGGAACGCAAAGGGGATATAAAGGGTATTCATACCTTGCGGGTCAGTACCGAGTCGGAATCGATCCACCTGGAACATGAAGCGCACAAACGAACGGTTTTTGCCGAAGGAGCGATCTGGGCGGCAGAACAACTGCTGCAGAGCGATCTTGAGCCCGGGTTTTACGATTTTTCAACAATCTTTGACAAAGCGATGAAGGAGTAACTATGGATCTCAAAACGATCAAATTGTGGACTGCGCTGGTCACACCGATGAAGGAGAACGGGGATGTGGATTTCGAGGATCTGGCCTCGCTCATTCACAAACAGGATGAGGCCGGCAACGGGGTGCTGGTCTTGGGCAGCACCGGCGAGGGGCTGGCCCTGGGGGAGGAGGACAGCAAACAGGTGGTGAAAACAGCAGCCAACCTGAATGTCGATGTTCCGATCATGGTGGGGGTGGGAGGTTTTAACCTTCGATCTCAGATCGAATGGATCGAGTATTGCCAGCAGTTCGATATCGACTGCTTGTTGCTGGTGACCCCGTTGTACGCCAAGCCGGGAGTGAAAGGGCAGATCCAGTGGTTCCGATCGCTTATGGATGCTGCAGACCGTCCCTGCATGCTCTACAACATTCCTTCGCGTAGCGGCATACGGCTCCATCCCTCCTCACTGAAGGAGCTGGAGGGCCATGAAAATCTCTACGCTTTGAAAGAGGCCAGCGGAAGCATCCAGGATTTCCAGGAGTATCGACGCACCGTTCCGGACCTGCCGCTCTACAGCGGCGATGACGGGTTGACCCCTTTCTTCTCCGTTGCCGGATGTCACGGACTGGTATCGGTGGCTTCCAATGTATGGCCCAAGGCTACCTTTCGGTATGTCGACTGGTGCCTGAAGGGCCGGGCAGATGAGCTTCTTCCGCTTTGGAAGGAGGCTACCGATGCACTCTTCATCGCCTCGAACCCGATACCGGCCAAGATGCTGCTGAAGGAAAAAGGATGGATCATGAGCGCCACGCTCCGCCCGCCGCTGACGACCGATGAGATCGATGAGGTCGGGCCGCTGATCGAGATAGATAAAAAAATTCAGGAATGGTTCACCGAAACCAGTTAACGGAGATCGAATAGATGAGCAATCACAGTTGGAACGAGATATTGGACAAGTTGGAACGGGGAGAGGTGCGGGCAGCCGCTCCGGGCGGTTCCGGCTGGGAGGTAAATGTGGAGGTAAAACAGGCGATACTGGATGCCTTCCGCGAGGGAGAGAACACCCAGTACTCGGGCATCTATGACGGATTCGTGGATAAGCACAACCTGCCGCCCCGGCGCTTTTCACCCGGTGACAAGGTGCGTCTGGTTCCGGGCGGGTCTTCAGTACGGCGGGGCGCCTACGTTGCTCCGGGCGTGATCATCATGCCTCCGGCCTATATCAACGTGGGGGCCTATGTCGATGAGGGTTCGATGGTCGACAGCCACGCGCTGGTCGGCTCCTGCGCACAGATCGGTAAGAATGTACACCTTTCTGCTGGAGTGCAGATCGGGGGCGTGCTGGAACCGGTGGGGTTGACCCCGGTTGTGGTCGAGGATGACTGCTTTATCGGAGCGGGAGCGGTGATTGTGGAAGGAATATTAATCAAAAAGCGTGCGGTGATCGCTCCCGGAGTCACGCTCTCCAAATCGATACCGATCTATGATTGCGTGAATGAAACCCGTCTTCCGAAAGGTTCGGCTATTCCGGAAGGAGCGGTGGTGATTCCGGGTTCGCGGCCGGTTAAGGGGGAGTGGGCGGAGTCGGAACAGCTGAGCATGGACTGCCCGCTGATCGTCAAGTATCGGGATGAGCAGAGCGACGCCTCACTGGCCCTGGAAGAGGCGTTGAGATAACACACCTTTCAGGCGGTCACCGATTTCATCGCGATCGCCAGCCCCTTGATGAACGCTTGAACAGCGGCCTCCAGAGTATCGGGGGAGGCGGCTTTGGATACCCACTCGTGATCATCATAGCCCAGCGTGAGCGTTACGACCACCAGTGAGTCGGTGTCCGGGCTCAGGATCTCGATCTCATGATTCTTGACCTCGAGTGGGCAGAGGCTGTCGGTTTCCGACTTGATCGCCGTCAGGATCGCATCGATCGGCCCGGCTCCCTTCGACTCGGTGATCACCTCTTCACCATTCAATCGCAGTTTGGTCTTGGCGTGCACCAGTCCGTGTTTGCGCATCGTGATCTTGTAATCAAGTACTTCGGCGGGATATTCCAGGTCGATCTCCTCATTGAACACCAGCGACTGCAGTACCTCCATCTCCTTGTTGCTGAGGGTTTTGCCCTTCTTGTTGATATTGGCTACGTATTCATTGTACAGTTTCTCGTGGTCCTCATCCATCTCCAGGTTGGCCATGAAGGTGTCGCGGGTCTTGCCCCATGCTTTTTTCTGCATCTCGATAAATCCGGATTTGATATAGTCTATCACCCGGTCGAGTTCGGGGGAGAGCACCGGCGAGGTTAGGGAGTGCTTGGCTACCACCTTGGTGTCCTTGAGTCCGTCACCGGTCAGATTGAAAAGACATTTCTTACCCGAGAATTTGTCACGGTTATTCTTGAAGGCCGCCAGCGGGAGGGCGCAGGCCGGTTCGGTGAAATACCCCTCTTCGGTAGCCATCTCCTTGAGCGCTTCCAGGATTTCATCTTCCGACACGGTCAGTGCCATCCCGTCCGACTCCTCAATACCCAGCAGCACCTTGTGAAAATCCACCGGGTCGGAAGCGGCAACCGACTGCGCCATGGTGTTCACCTGCTTTTTTACGATCTTCTCTTTTTTGAATATTCCCTCCACAACCGGAGAGCTCTGTTCGGGCTGGATCGCCACCATGCGCGGCAGCTTTTGGATGCGTCCCGCATCGTTCAGTTCGGTAAGCCCCTTCCAGATGGCACCGAAGTTGGTTCCGCAGCCCACGGGTATGAAGAGGTAATCGAAGTCAACGCCACCCTGGTCGATCAGCTCGTAGGAAAAAGATTTCTGCCCCTCCTCGCGGAATACGTAATCGCCGGCCAGGTAGTAGTTCCCGCTCTTGGCAAATTCACGGCACAACGCTTCACATGCGCTGAAATCGCCCCGGATCCGGATGATATTGGCATCATAGATGGTAGCCTGCGCCAGCTTGGGTTCGGTGGTTTTTTCCGGTACGAAGACGAAGCAGGGTATTTTGAAATAGCGCGCGTAGGCAGCGACCGAAGCCGCCATATTGCCGGTAGAGGCCAGGCAGATCGCATCTGCATCTAGCTCCCTCGCTTTCTGCACCTCCACGTAGCTGCCGCGATCTTTAAAACAGCCGGTGGGATGCTGAAATTCAAGCTTGGCCCACAGATCTGCCCCGTAGGTTTCCGACAGTCGATCCAGTTTCTTGAGACCGGAGGGATGGGTCTTCAACGGTTCGGGAACCGGGTCTTTGAGAGGATATCTGAGGCTATCAGGATTCTCATCATAATGAACGCGTAAAACACTTCCGCATTCGGTGCAGTAGGTGGTCGTCTCTTTTTCCGAATTGAGATGGCCGTTGGCCACACATCGCAGTTCATATCCGGTTTCGCTGCTGCTCATGAGTCGGTCAAATCTTTATTAAACAGGTTACAGGAAAGATAAAAGATTAAATGCGAAATACGGTATTTATTTATCAATAGGCTTTTTACAACAGAATGACACCTGTTGGCATTGCAGCGGACCGCCGTAATGGGCGGGCAGGCCATGCTCAGGTGAGCGGCAGCAGCGTCACCTCG
Source organism: Balneolaceae bacterium (assembly GCA_033722635.1). Taxonomy (GTDB): domain Bacteria; phylum Bacteroidota; class Rhodothermia; order Balneolales; family Balneolaceae; genus JAWVYR01. The sequence continues at coordinate 6,586 of JAWVYR010000040.1, forward strand.
TCAAAATCCATGTCCAGTTCGCTAAGTACCGGTTCGGCCACTTCCGCGATCTCTTCATCAGAAAGCTGATCGAGCCCTTCGATTTCCACAAAAAGCGTGTTCTGATGTCCGGCGACAAAGTAACGGGCATGCTCGGCGTTGAAGCATTTACGGAGGGTATCCACCAGCAGTTCGATATCTTCTTCGTAAGCCTGATAATCGGATTCGTTAAATTGTGCCATCTTTGTTATGCTAGGTGAAAATTACTGAATGGAAGATATTTGAACTGAGTACTATGAACAAGTCATTGCAGCAACTGGCCGGGATCGCAGCAAACATGGACAAAAAGGTCATCGGACTGATGTCCGGCACTTCACTCGACGGGCTGGATATCGCGCTTTGCCGGATCCGGGGATCGGGAGCGGAGACCCGGGCTGAACTTTTGGAATTCATGACGGTGAACTATCCCGACCACTTGACCGAGGAGTTGAACCAGATCTCCTTCCGTCGGGAGATTTCGCTCGAAGATCTCTGCGTTCTCCACACATCCCTCGGCCGATACTACGCCGACCTGGTGATGGAGGCACTGGGTCAGTGGGGGATGGACCCCGGGGAGGTTGACCTGATCGCCAGCCACGGACAGACGGTCTACCACGCTCCGGCATTCATGCACAAGCGGGAAGGGAAACCAAACGCGACGCTACAGATAGGGGATGGAGATCAGATCGCTCGAAAAACAGGTATCCTGACGGTCAGCGACTTTCGACAGAAACATACCGCTGCCGGCGGGGAGGGAGCGCCCATCACCTCGGTGGTGGACCGGCTGCTCTTTCGCCACCGCAGTGAAGATCGAATCATTCTGAATATCGGGGGGATCGCCAATTTCACCTATCTGCCCTCGTCGGCAGCCGATGATCGTCGATCCGTAACCACCGATACCGGTCCGGGCAATACCTTGATCAATGCGGCGGTACAGCGGGCATTCGGTCAACCTTTCGACCGGGATGGATCGATCGCCTCCACGGGGCAGATAGACCCGGAACTCTATCGTGAGCTCAAGAAACATCCATTTTTCAAGCGGTCGCTGCCGAAATCTACCGGCCCGGAGATGTTCAACCTGGAATGGGTAGACGATCAGGTCAGGAACGCCGGCATCACCCAGCCGGATCCTGGGGACCTGGTGGCTACACTTACCTGGTTGTCCGCTGAAACCATAGCGGATGCGATCAGGAGCTTGGATGTAGAACAACTCCCCGCCATCTACCTGTGCGGCGGCGGTATGTACAACAAACAGCTGACCGGCTGGCTGCAGGAGCTGCTGGAGGAATATACGATCCAGTCGTTTGAGGAGATCGGTTTCCTTCCCGATGCGCGCGAGGCGGTCAGCTTTGCGATCCTGGCCAACGAAACCCTGTCGGGCGGTGCCTGTACCATACATCCTATAAAGGGTACAGAACGCCTGGTAAATTTCGGAAAGATTTCGCTTCCGGTGTAGCAGGGTTGTACCGGTATCAGGAGGCAAATTGCTCAACCAGGATTCGGTACTCGTCGATCAGTTTTCTGCGCACCGGTATCGAGCGGCGGTAGATTTCCCGCTGTTTTTCAAGGTACTCCACACGTCCCTTCTCCGTCTCGATCCTGATCGGTTCCAGTCCGCGTCCACGCAGGTCATAGGGACTCGCTTTCATATCGATCACCCGGGCTTCCACCGCCAGCTCAAAGGCCTCCCTGAGCAGGTCACCGGAGATCCATGGGTACCACTTGAAGCCCCACTTGTAGAGGTCCATGTTGGTATGCAGGCAGCCCGGCTGTTCGGTATCGGCAAACCGATCTCGCGACAGATCGAATTTGTTCATCGGTCGTGCCTGATCGGTGAAGAAACGGTAGGCGTCGAAATGGGTGCAGACCAGCGGACGCGATTCTACAAACGATTCCAGCTCCGCCCTGGATAGCCGCAGCGGCACCCGGTCGTGGCGAACTTCGTCTGCCTTATAGACCATCGCCCACTCATGCATCCCGAAACAGCCAAAAGCCGGTTGTTTATCAGCCGATTGTTCCAGCATTCCGAGGATCCATTTCAGCGAGCTGTTTCTGTTATCTGGAAAGAGACGGGGATCGAGATATCCCCCGGCATCGTCGCAGGTAAGCTCGCTCAGAGACAGCTCTCCCGGATGCTCCATCTTTTTTAACAGCACGCCGAATCCGGGGGTCCATCGTTTTAGTTGTGAGGGCCGAAAAGCGTAATATTCGAAAAGGAAATCCATGACGGGATCTTTTTCATGGTGCGCTCGCCGCTTCAGATAGTCGTCGACTATTTCTGAAATACGTTTCTCATGATGCTCTTTTCGCTCTTGCCATTCGGCCCGCTCAAGCGCTATCTTGAATGAGGTTGGTATCTCCACAGCTTGATTTGCCATACGGGCCAATATACGATTATTTGTTCGGTTTGATAAACATAGCATGCAGCAACGGAGGATATGAACCTCTGCTAGCTGCAAAGATTTCATGACCATCCATTGAACGAAAAAAAGCCTCTGACCATACAGATCTGGCATTTTCTGCTCCACCTCCGGTGGCACTATCAGCTCTTTATTCTGTCCGGCGGATACCTGCTCGGCGGTTATTTCACTTCGGAGATGGATTGGCAAATGTTTCTGGTTCAGTTTCTCAATGTCCATCTGCTGCTGTTCGGTGGAGCCACAGCTTACAACAGCTATTGGGACCGGGACGAGGGCCCCATAGGAGGATTGAAGAATCCACCCAAAATGAGCGACTGGATGTGGTTTGCCTCCCTTTTTCTGCAGGCAGTGGGTCTTATCATTGCGATCCCCGCCGGAAATCTTTTCATAGCGGTATATGGGGTCAGCATGCTGTTTTTCTGGCTATATTCCTCGCCGATGGCCCGGTGGAAGGGCAAGCCGATTCGCAGCCTGCTGGCGATTGGTATCAGTACAGGAACCAATTCAATGCTGCTCGGATTTCTTGCGGCCGGCGGTCAAACAATCGGATTAACAGAAGGATTGGCCGCCCTGGGAGTTGCGCTGGTGATACTGAGTCTTTATCCGACCTCTCAGATCTATCAGATGGAGGAGGATCGAAGAAGGGGAGACCGAACCTTCGCTGTGGAATTCGGTGCCGAGGGTGTACTCAAATTTTACTCCATCGCCTTTGGGTTGGGAATCCTACTTTTATCGATCACCATCCTGTCAACCAGTTACTGGCTGGGAGGTTTCTTTTTTATTACCGGTTTGATCAGCGGCCGGTGGGTTTGGAATCAGCTCACCCAACTCTCTTCGGAGTGGGAGGATTACAGGCGCGTAATGAATATTAAATACGGGACTTCTCTGGCTTTCGTAGCCTTTTTGACTCTATCGATACTGCTGCGACACACCGACTTTGGAATATTTTTAGGGATCAATCTGTTTTAGGAACTCCAGAGGGTAAGAAACGGATCGATCAGGACATCTAACCTGCAGTATTCAGTACTATTCCTGTTAACCACCTTTGCACTGAAATTTCAAAAAATAACATTCAAAAAGTGTGTTATGGAGACCACAGAAGAAAATATCATTGCAGATCGGCTAATTGAAAATGCAATGAGCTACCGGGAATACCGCGAACTCATCGATGATTTGCTGGAAAAAGGCAAAACCACCGGCCCGAAGCAGTCGGAAAAGATGACGGAATATACCCGCATGAATGTGCAGCGGATGAACCGGCTGGACAGGCAGGTGGAGTTGAACGATTCGCTCACGCAGAAGCTCGAACGGCTGGATGAGGAGTGGATCTGGGTGGTCCTTACGGAAGGTTGGTGCGGGGATGCGGCCCAGAACGTACCTGTAATCGCCAAGATGGCGAATGCATCCGAAAATGTGGAGGTGAAACTCATTCTCCGGGATGAACATCCCGAAATCATGGATCAATATCTTACCAATGGGACCCGTTCCATCCCCAAGCTGATCTGCCTGGATGCCGATTCGCTTGAAGAGATCGGAACCTGGGGGCCCCGCCCGGAGGAGGCCCAGCAGATGGTGTATGAACTCAAAGACAAGCTGGAGAAAAAAGAATGGGTGCAGAAGCTACACAAATGGTACGCCGACGACAAAGGAGAAACCATCCAGTCCGATTTCGAGGAGCTGATCGATAAATGGAGCAGCTCCTAGCTGATATTTATTTCTACCCGGAAATATTCTTGATCAAAAAATGAAAGTGGCCTCTACTGTAGATACCTTTCCCGGATACGGATGATTATGCCTTCGAACGGTCAGGAAGGCGTACAGAATAACCAACGGGAGGTTGATGTTAACCCCCGGGGCTTTCTTGCCCTATTTAGTCATCTTATGAATTAGAGTCGAGGGATCTCAATCGGTATTTCGACCGTTAGCCGTTAATTCGAGAATTGCCTACTTCACCAGCGTCATCTTTTTCGACTCAATAATCTGGGGCGACTGGGAAACCACATTGCCCCCGGCATCCAGCGGAAACACCAGCACCCGATAAAAATAGATACCGCTCGCCAGTCCGTCCAGGTTTACCGGCTGACTCCAGGAACCGGAGTCGAAGGTTTCCGATATGGGCTCGATCACTTTCCGGCCGGTGATATCATAGACCTGCACGATCACCACGCTGCGCTGTCCGAGGTTGAAGGGTATGTTGGTGGTCAGGTTGAAGGGGTTTGGATAATTTTGCAGGAGCTCAAATTGTTCGGGCGGTATATAGGTAAAAGAGACTCCCCCGAAGGTGGGGCCTCCTTCCACGCTGATCTGCACCTCCACCGATGCGCTGGAACTGCCGCCCGCTTGTTCCCGGCGTGGTACGATCACCGTGATGCTGTTGGATGAAGCTTCCGTTACGACCGCCTCCTGGCCCCCGAACAGAACACTGTTTTGCAGAGGATCTGAACTAAATGTAAAATTGGACGCGGTGATGGCAACTTGCTCACCGGCCCGGGCCTGTGCGGGAGTCAGAGTGAATGAGGGGGTGATGGTGGTCCCCGTAAACTCTCCCAGAAAGATTCCTCTCCCATGTGTACCAACCGCCACATCGCCGTCGGAGGATCGGGAGGTCACAAATTCCGAAACGGCAAAGCCGATCCCGCCCGGCGATTCGCGAACCCAGCTGGTATTCGTGCCGTCGAGGGTGGTGGTCGAGAAAACCCCGGTGCTGGTAGCGACGATGTAGACGGTTTCGGTTTCACCCGGAATGATGGTTGCGGAGCGTATGGATGGGCCGGGATTCAAGGCATCGCCGGTGAGGTTTCCCTCCACGCTGCTCCAGTTTTGTCCGCCGTCATCGGAATGAAAGATACCGGTGATATTGTAATTCGACATCACCACCAGCAGCTCGTTGGCATTCACCGGGTTCAGCGCGAGGTTATGAATATAGGCACCGCGTGGCACCCCGGAAAAAGAGGTATCAATGTTGGCGGAAAACAGCTCCTGTTTACCGCTGGTGGAGGTTTTGGCATTGTTGACCCGGAACAGCAGCGGTTCGAGATTGTTATTGTCGGTCGGATCACCGTCGGACCCGGCGAAGTAAAGTATATCCGCCGGAACCTTGGAAACAGCCAAATTGGAAATCACATAACCGGACGGTACATCGAAATTGGTAAGCTGTTCCCATCCCTGGGTAGCTCCATCCGAGTTGGAATTGCTGATCTGGTCGATCTCGGTATTGCGCCAGATGAACTGTCGACCGAGGTTCGAATTGCTGCCTGGATAGTAGAGCACGGTTTCATCGTTGGGATCCAGAACATAGGGATGTACAAACAGCTGCTCGGTGGCTCCGCGGGGATGTACGATCGCCCCGAAGTTGGTCGGGTTGTTCTGGCTGTCGACAGAGAGGCGGGCCACCTGGCCGTTCTGCGCTGATACAAGGAGATAGCTCGGAGCAAAATAGGTGTATCCCCCGTCGCCGCCGAAGACGATCCGGCTTTGCGCGGGA
>JAWVYR010000041.1:0-12506 GCA_033722635.1 Balneolaceae bacterium
GTGGTGCAAGGAACCTCTAAGACCCATATTCAATTAATGATTTACATTAATAGCTAAGTCCTTGTATATTATCATGTAGATTAGCTGAGTATTTAAAGAATATGATTTTATTATTTTAGGTTCATTTTGCAGCATTTTTGAAGAAACTACGAGCATACAGAGGACTTTGATTGCTAATCTACTATTGAATAGCTGAATTGTTGAAACCCGAAGCGGAGAGAATTTGGCTCTCCCATCCCTCGTAGACCCGCTGCATTTGTGCCCCTCTTTAGATACTCAGATACAATCTATAAATATTTATTAAACAGAAATTTTAATTTGGCGGTTGCTGAACCTCCGCTGATAGAGAACCATTTATACTCAACGAATTTGACAGCGAATATGATAGGATCTTTGATTTGGATTTGCCGTTGGGAGGCTGGCAACCGCGTGAAAGGCAACATTTTACATGAAGAATCAAATTGTTATTCACGCAAAGGGCAAGCAGAACCGCATTGCTCTGTTGGAAAATGGCGAGCTGGCTCAACTGTTCATAGAATCTGAAGAGAACCAGCGCACCGTAGGTAACATCCACCTGGCCCGCGTCCACAAGGTGATGAGTGGCATCCGGGCGGCATTTATCGATATGGGCACCCCGAAGGATGCCTTTTTGCACTTCTCCGATGCCGGCGATCATTTGAAGGAATATATCCAGATGCTCAACGGACCCGATGCCATTCCCAAACGGGTTCGGGACGACCTGAAAAAGGTCAATTTTGACAAAATCTCCAATTATGAAAAACAGATGTGGGCCGGACGCATCCTGCAATCGGGTCAGAAGCTGTTGGTGCAGATCGTCAAGGAGCCGATCGGCTCAAAGGGCCCGCGGGTATCCACCGATGTGACCATAGCGGGGCGGTTCCTGGTGCTTATTCCAATGGGCGAGTATATCGCCGTATCAAGAAAAATAAACAACCATAAGGAGCGGCGGCGTCTGAAAGGAATCGTGGGTTCGATGCTGCCCGACGGATTTGGCGTGATCGTCAGAACTGTGGCGGAGCAAAAGGACAAGAATGCGATTGAGGATGACATGCGCAATGTCCTGAAAAAATGGGAGCGTATCCTGGAACGGCTGGAAGATGCAAAACCTCCCGCGCTGCTCTACAAGGATCTCGACATGACCGAGAGCCTGATACGGGACCTGTTCGCCAAGAAATTCGACCGCGTGCTGATCGACGAGCCCAAAGTATTTAAAAAAGTTAAATCCTATGTCAGCCAGGTGGCTCCCCAGAAGCTGCCCGAGGTGGAGCTCTACAAAGGCCGCGATCACATCTTCGATTATATGAAGATCGCCAAGGATGTGGATTCGATCTTCAGTCCCAGGGTGCCCCTGCCCTCGGGCGGATACCTGATCTTTGAACAGACCGAAGCGATGTATGTGGTGGATGTGAACTCCGGGCCCTACGCTGCGAAGGAGCGGCAGGAGGACAACTCCCTGAAGACCAACCTCGAATCAGCCCGGGAGGTTGCCAAGCAGCTTCGGCTGCGTGATATCGGCGGGATCATCGTAGTGGATTTCATCGATCTCAAGAGCGACAAAAACCGCAAGAAGATTTACGACGAACTGAAGAAGGAATTCAAGAAGGATCCGGCCAAGACCAATGTCATCGGCATGAGCGATTTCGGACTGGTGCAGATCACCCGGCAGCGGATCCGGCCCAGCGTAGTCAATTCGGTTTCCAACGTCTGCCCGATGTGCGGCGGATCCGGGAATGTGGTTTCACAGAATACCATCGTGGCCGACCTGGATGCCTGGTTGAGCAAATTCAAAAGCAACACCGACTACCGCGCGGTCGACATCTATATCAACCCGTTCCTGAAATCCTATCTTGAGAAAGGAATCATCAGCCACAAGACGAAGTGGATGTTCAAGTACTTGTTGAAGATCTCACTGGTAGCCGACGAAAATATCTCGATGAACGAGTACAAGGTTACACTTGCCGGCTCCGAGATCGATATCACCGACGTGGTGATGCGAGATGAGTCGGTCGACGAGCTGATCGAAAATGCCGAAGGGGAACTGCAGGAGCTCGACTCCGGCAAACCCAAGCGGGAAAACCTCGACTACTACCGCAAGGACGGCAAGAGCAAGTACTATAAGTCGGACGACGACCAGCAGAACGGAAACGGACGCCCGCGGCGCGAGGATCTGCCTCCCCGCCCCTCGTCCAATACCAAGTCGAAATACTACAAGACATCCGATTAATCGATACGCTTGAAAAAAATATTTAACAACGCAGGATACCTGTTTAATGAGCATACCTAAACTCGAAGCAACCACCGTTTTGGGGCTGATCCATAACGGCAAGGCTGCTATCGGCGGTGACGGGCAGGCCACTATGGACAAAACCGTCATGAAATCGACCGTAACCAAAGTGCGCCGCCTCTATGAGAACAAAATCGTCGCCGGTTTCGCCGGATCCACCGCCGACTCGATCACCCTTTTCGACAAGTTTGAGGAGAAGATCCAGCAGTACAACGGCAACCTGCAGCGGGCCGCCGTAGAACTGGCCAAGGAATGGCGCAGCGACAAGTTTCTCAGGAAACTTGAAGCTCTCCTGATCGTAATGAACAAGGAGACCGCCCTGCTCATCTCCGGCAACGGCGATGTGATCGAACCGGATGACGAGATCATCGGCATCGGCAGCGGCGGATCGTTTGCCCTTGCCGCGGCGCGGGCCCTGAAGGAAAACGCCCCGGAGCTTAGCGCAAGGGAAATCATCGAAAGGGCACTCCATATCGCTGCAGACATCTGTATCTATACGAATCATAATATTTCCATTTTAGAGATTGAAGAGTAACCAACCCATTATGCAGCAATTAGGACAGAACAAAAACCTGACCCCCCACCAGATCGTAGCTGAACTGAACAAGTATATCGTGGGGCAGGACGAAGCCAAGCGTTCGGTCGCCATCGCGATGCGGAATCGCTGGCGGCGGATGAATTCCGACGAGGAGATCCGCGACGAGATACTCCCCAACAACATCCTGCTGATCGGCCCAACCGGAGTCGGCAAGACCGAGATCGCCCGCCGGCTGGCCAAGCTGGCCGAGGCTCCCTTCATCAAAGTGGAAGCATCCAAGTTTACCGAAGTGGGCTATGTGGGAAGAGATGTGGAATCGATGATTCGCGATCTCACCGATATCGCCATCAACCTGGTGAAAACGGAGATGCAGGAACGGGTCCAGGAAAAAGCCCAGAAACGGGTTGAGGAGCGGATACTCGATATCCTGATACCGCCGGTTAAAAAACCCTCTCCCCAGACCACCCCCGGGTTCAGCCCCGGCGACGATGAGTTTGACCCGGAGAGTGCCAGCGACCAGGAGCTGAACGAGCGGACCCGTGAAAAGTTCCGCGAGAAGCTGCGCAACGGCGAACTTGATGACAAAAAAATCGAGATCGAAGTGCAGTCCAGCCGGTCGCCCATGATGCAGGTGTTCGGCCCGCAGGGCGGCATGGAGGAGATGGGAATTCAGCTGCAGGATATGCTGGGCAACCTCACCGGACAGAAAAAGACCAAACGAAACGTGACGGTCGAGGAAGCGCGCAGGATCCTGTTGGATGAGGAGTCGGAGAAACTGATCGACCACGAATCCGCCGTCCAGGAAGCGCTTCAACGGGTACAAACGCAGGGTATCGTTTTTATCGACGAGATCGACAAAGTGGCAACCTCTTCGGGCGACGGCAAAGGTAGCGGCAGCCCGGATGTGAGCCGCCAGGGTGTGCAGCGCGATCTGCTGCCGATCGTGGAAGGGAGCACCGTCTCCACCAAGTACGGTATGGTCAAGACCGACCATATCCTGTTTATCGGATCCGGGGCTTTTCATTCATCCAAACCCTCCGATCTTATCCCCGAGCTGCAGGGCCGGTTCCCGATACGGGTTGAACTGAATTCCCTCACCGAGGATGATTTCTTCGACATTTTGAAAAAACCCAAAAATGCGCTCACCAAGCAGTACCAGGCGATGCTTGATTCCGAGGGCGTGGATATCGAATTTACCGACGAAGCGATCCGTGAGGTGGCCAGCATAGCCGCCCAGATCAACGACCGGGTCGAAAATATCGGTGCCCGCCGGCTTCACACCATCCTATCCTCCCTGCTAGACGAGCTGCTTTTCGCCGTCCCTGACGATATTTCCAGCGGCGATATCACCATCGACAAGGAGTATGTCAACAAACAGCTGGATGATCTGGTCAAGGACAAGGATCTGAGCCATTATATCCTCTGACCGCTATATTATAAACGGTATAAAAACTTGACCTATAGTTAAAAAATTGTATTTATATAGCTCATTGAATAATTATACCCGACGGTTCTCCGTTGTCATTTATCGAGTATCCACCTTATAACATACTGCGTGCACCATGAGCCTTAGAAAATTCATTGCCCCTAATATCGCCATTCTGGTTGTTCTGTCGCTGTTCTGGCTGGCCGGTATCGACTCCGTCGTACGGACCGATAACAGCGATGAAACCAATCTCCGAAAATACCTGCAAACGCAGCGGCGTATCCTGGACAACTACGTGGAACCGGTGGATATCAAGGAGCTGCATAAGAGAAGCATCAAAGGACTGGTCCGCAACCTGAAAGACAGCACGATCAACCTGGCAAACACCCCCGCGGACACCACTTTCAACAACCTGCAGGTAGAATCGCTGAGAAGCTCGTTCAACCATTTTGAGCGGGCGTACCTGTACCTTTCCAACAACTATCCCGATGAGAACATGGATGCCCGGACCGAAGATGCGATCCGCAGCATGTTCAGCATGCTCGATCCCCACTCGGTCTATATCGAGCCGGAAGCCAGCGAGCAGATCGAGGAGGAGTTTGCCGGCAAGTTTCAGGGTATCGGTATTCAGTTCAATGTGATCCAGGATACCATCACCGTGGTGACCCCTATCGCCGGCGGCCCGAGTGACCAGCTCGGGATCATGTCGGGCGACCGGATCATCAGAATCGATGGCAAAAGCGCCATCGGTTTCTCCAATGACAAGGTGCGCAAGACGCTCCGCGGACCAAAGGGTACCGAGGTGGATGTAACTATCAAGCGGCCCCACGTAAGTGAACTGCTGGATTTTACGATCGTACGCGATGATATCCCGCTCTACACCGTTGACACTTCCTATTTGCTCGACGGGAAGACCGGATATATCAAGATCAACCGATTTGCCGCCACCACCCACCAGGAGTTCATGGACGCCATGAAAAAACTATCCGATGAAGGGATGAATCGGCTGGTACTGGATCTCAGGGGCAATCCGGGTGGCTACCTCTCCCAGGCGATCGCCATCGCCGAGGAGTTTTTCCCACGTGGCACCGAACTGGTCTCCACCAAAAGCCGCCATACGCGGTTCACCAGCTCCTACTTTTCGCGCCGGGACGGCTTCTTCAAGGAGAAGCCGCTGATCATCCTGGTCAACGAGGGCTCCGCTTCAGCCAGCGAAATCGTCAGCGGGGCGATACAGGACCACGACCGCGGCCTGATCGTCGGCCGGCGCACCTTCGGTAAAGGCCTGGTACAGCAGCAGTACGAGCTGGCCGACTCCAGCAATATCCGGGTCACGATCTCGAAATACTATACCCCTTCGGGACGCCTGATCCAAAAGCCGTACAAAAAAGGCCGTGAAGAGTATGCCTACGAAATTTCACATCGCAGCGACGCGGCCACCGACATCGAGGAGTTTATCTCCCATGTGCCCGATTCGCTGAAGAAGAAAACCGACGCCGGACGCACCGTCTACGGCGGCGGGGGAATCGTCCCCGACCACATCGTCAAGGAGGATACGTCGCAGTCGGCCGCTGTGGTCAATTTTATGCGCCGCAAGCGGGTCGGTTTCGATTTTGTACGTTACTACCTGGATGAGAACGGTTCGACTTTCCGCTCCCGCTGGGAAAATAATTTTGAAGGATTCCGCAGGGAATTCGAGTGGACCGACGCTCATATGGAAACCTTCCTCGGTATGATGAAGGAGAACAACCTGGTGATCACCAACGAGGTCTCCGAACCCGATTTTGAATCCGACACCCTCTACATTCCGCCCGGGCATTTTGAAGAGGTCGAATGGATGCCGCGCGGTTTCATGAAAGCCGAGCTCGCCCGGCAGGTATGGGGCCTGAAAGCCTATTACCCGGTGATCAACGACGTGTTCGACAACATGATCGAGAAGGCGATGAACCTGTGGGATGAAGTGCACGCGCTGCGGGAGTATGCTGCCAACCAGACCGGCATTGAATGAAGGAGATTCTGGAAAAAGTCGATGTCAAAGAATACCGGACTATTGTTTTTCTAAGAACGGACTTTTGTATTTGACCCCCTCTTTATCTCTCCCCTGATTATTCAGGGGGAGAAGATTCCTTTTTGATCTGAGTGAACCTGATCTAAAGTCCCTCTGCATATAAAAAGAGTTGGGGGCCAATGGTGGGTCATAATGAACACCGATCGAACCATGGGCACAGTTTGACATCCCCCTTTGAAGGGGGACTGAGGGGGATGGCCAATGGTTATTTTGTTCGGAAACCAGAAAAATTTACGGGTCACAAATTATAAGAATACTTATCTAACGGGCCTTAAATAAAGCGCTAACCTGCGATAAACTTGCCAAGAAAAACGATTGCGGCGGTCTCGGCCCGCAAACGGTACTTCCCGAGAGAAACGATCCGGCCACCGCTGCTTTCAATATTTTTAATCTCTCCGTCGGCAAAGCCCCCTTCCGGACCCACCAGCAGCAAATAAGATCCGGAGGAATCTCCGGGAATGTCGCTCTCCACACCACTCTTTTCATGGGCGGCCAGGATATCGCAGTCGGCATAGTGTTGCAGTACCGCATCCAGTGAGTCGAGCTGACGGATCTCCGGCAGCCAGCACCGCAGGCTCTGTTTCATCGCCGAGAGGGCGATCGATTCAATCCGGTCGATGTTCACCGAACCCTTCACCGTATGTTCGCTGCGAAACAGGGCGATCTCGGACGCTCCCAGCTCCACCGCCTTCTCCACGGCAAATTCCAGCCGGTCGCGCTTTTTTATGATCGCAAGACCCAGTATTCGGCGGGGCAAAGGGCGCTCTCTTTTCTCCCGCTTGCTGATCTTCACCAGCAGGATATCCTCATACACATTGCCGACCTCCCCCTCGAACCATCCACCCTCTCCATCCACCACGGTGATCGCATCCCCTTCGCCATAGCGCAGGACCCGGGAGGCGTGATGGGCTTCCCGGCCGGTGATCTCTAGGGTGTCCTCGTGGATCTGGCCCGGAGGAGCATAAAAAATATTCATGAACCGGTCTCCCCTTTTCGATAGAATTCACCGGGTTTGAAGCTGGTCTGGCCTGTTTCCAAAAGGATCTCTACATAGGGAATACACAATCCACAGCCCCGGCCGCAGAGATCGGCCGCCTGAAGCTGTTCGACGGAATCACAGGAATCTTCCTCAGCCAGCCGCCTTATCTCCTCGAAAGATCGATTGTGGCAGAGGCATTTGTCGACCTTCATTTCGCTTCAGCCCCCTCTCTCTCCTCTTCCTGCTGTTGCCTGAAGTGTTTGCCCAGCTTCAGCTCCTGTCCCTGGTAGTTGCTGTCGATATCGGTGCCGTAGACGAACTCGGGGATCTCGGTGTTGGGTTCGAAGACCATGCTGCAGAAGGTCTGACCATCCTCGACCAGGAACGGTACGTCGTGCGAGCGCACCTCCAGCACCGCCCGGGCCCCTTTGTCATCGGCCGTTCCACCGAAGCCACTGTCGAAGAAGCCAGCGTAATGCGTGCGCAGCTCGCCGGAACCGGTGTCGTAGGCGATCATCTCGGCCGCCAGGTGCGGGGGGATGCGGCAGCGCTCCTTGCTGGCAAAGATATAGAACGCCTCCGGCTCCAGGATCAGGTGATCCTCCTGCTGGGCGTAGATCGGCTCCCAGAAGTCGGCCACCCGGTAGTGGTTGATCTTCTCCAGGTCGATCATATCGCGGTGTTTCTTCGCCTTATAGCCCACGATCTGGCCCCGCTCCCCGTGCAGGTTCACGCTCATAAACAGCCCGCCGTTCACCTTCAGCTCGTCCAGCGGAACCGGCTCGCCATCCTCGCGGAACAGCAGCGGATCGCTTGCGTGGGTGCGCAGGATGAGCTGGTCGCTCAACCGGCTATAGCCGTGACGTATCCGCAGCTGGTTCAGGCGCTGGCCGGTGCGCACCTTGATCGGGAAGGATTTGGGCACCACCTCCAGGTAGAGGTTACCTTCGTAGCCCGGCCGGATCTCCTCGAACCGGTGGGAGTAGTCGGTGATCACCCGGGTGAAGATATCGAGCCGCCCGGTAGTGCTCTTGGGGTTGGCTTTGGCGGAGAGCAGCTCCCGGGATATGATCTGGAATCCCTCGGTCTCCTCATCACCCTGAAAGAGCGACTGCTGGGGTGATATCTTCGAGGGCAGGCTCAGCTCCTCCAGCAGCGGGATGATATAGACGCAGTTCGGCTCCAGGGTCGCCCCGCCCTTGATCGAGAAGGTGTACTGCTCCAACTTGTTGACCTTGCTGATCACCGTCTCCTCCTCCGGCAGGAAGCTGCAGCGGACCCGGAAAGCGATCTCTCCAAGCCGCAGGTCGATCGAGTTGGGCTGATACTGGTCCTCCTCGATCGGGTAGCCCTGCCGGCCCTGGATGATGCCGACCTTCGCCAGCTGTTTCAGCCGCTGCACCGGCAGGATCCCCTCCGTCAGCAGGTACACATCCTGAATCTCGTTGGCCATCTAATTAGATCTCTGATCGTTCTGTTTTAAGGGCTGAAGTTAACAAATAGGAACCAGAGTAAACAGCCAACAAAGTATTCCACTCGAAATTTTACAGTCACTTCAAAAGGGTGAAAAAAATCATACCGCCCCGGTCAACGGGGGGGATGGATAGCCGCGAGCGGTTTGGCACCACCCAGTCCTTCGGTTCCGGATATTAAATAAGTTTTTAATTTAATATTATGGCATACATGGACACTAAAAATTTAACAGCCTTCTTGTTGACGGTCATCCTCGCAGTGGTTGTGTCAGCTTCCCTGAACTTCGCCCGGTTTAAATTAGGAAAATCTCTTAATTTGAACCCACTATGAAAAAGTCACGATTTAGCGAATCCCAGATTATTTCCATCCTTAACCAGCAAGAACAAGGGATGAAGGTTCGTGATATTTGTCGCGAGCATGGCATTAGTGATGCTACTTTTTACAACTGGAAAGCCAAGTACGGTGGATTGAGCCTGAACGAATTAAAGCGGCTGAAAGAGCTTGAGAGGGAGAATGCTCGACTCAAGAAGATGTATGCGGATCTGAGCCTGGTACATCACGCACTGAAAGATGCCGTTGAAAAAAAGCTGTAAGTCCTGACCGCAAATGGGAGCTGGTTACCTGGATGTGCGAGCGGCACGGGGTATCCATCCGGCAGGGCTGCAAGGCCGTCTCACTCCCACGAAGTACGTACCGTTACCGGCGCAAGCTCAAAGACGATCAGCCGATTATCGATGAGCTGCTGGCCCTGGTAGATAAGCACCCGGCTATTGGCTTCTGGCAGTGTTACCACCGCCTGCGGGCGATGGGCCACCACTGGAACCACAAACGCGTTTATCGGATCTATACGGGTCTCAGGCTCAATATCCGGCGTCGGGCTAAGCGCAGGCTTCCGGCTCGAGCGAAACAGCAGCTGTTTCAGCCGGACGGCCCCAATCAGGTGTGGAGCCTGGATTACATGCACGACAGCCTGTGGGATGGGCGCACGTTTCGCATGCTAAACGTGATCGACGATTACAATCGGCAGGTGCTGTGGATCGAAACCGACACATCGCTGCCCGCCCTGCGGGTACTGCGCGTGTTGGAACAGCTGTCCGAGAGCCGGGGGCTGCCTCAGATGATCCGGGTAGATAACGGCCCGGAGTTTGTAAGCCGCAAGCTGGACTTGTGGTGTAAAGATAACAACCTAACCCTGGCCTTTATCCAGCCAGGCAAACCGATGCAGAATGGATATATCGAGCGACTCAACGGAAGTATTCGCCGGGAGCTGCTCAACGCGTATGTGTTTCGAACGATACAGGAAGTTCGCCAGAAGGCCGAGCAGTGGAAACGCGATTACAACTGGCGACGACCTCACAGTTCACTCGGAGATTTGCCTCCGAATGAGTACATTGAACAACATCAAACAAAGCCCGATTCTCTACTTCTGACTGGTACATAAACGGGGAGGGGCTCACAGATTGGCCATCAGGGGGAGAATTATGGTGTCAATATTGGGCAAGTCCCTTATATGCTGATTTTGGAGATAGTGGTTCCCCTGTATTTACTGATTACACTACAAATGTTAGTGCAGGTGAAGTTGAATTAGTTGGTATTTTATGGGGACGTAGTCTAGTTACCGAAGAAGGAATATTTAGCCCTATGAGTGGAGTTAGGACTGATTTAACTGATTCACAGCATACTTTACTTACAACTGATCCGCTATTAAATGTGTATGTAAGTGGACCAAATCCTATTGAACAGACCGGAACTTATACTTATGATGCTATAATTGAAAACGAACATGGTCCAGTTAGCTATAATTGGAGTATTCTATGGGAAGGGTCAAACACATGGAATTATTTAGGTACGAGCTCAAGTCAGTCTGTATCTGTTCTTGATGATAAAGATTTCACTATCAGGGTTGAAGTAACAGATGGTATAGATAACGATACAGGATCTCAATCAGTAATTGTAACTTTAGATTGTACAACCGGTCCATGCTCATTTTAATAAAAGGTCTTAATTATGAGTATAAAAAAATTATGTGTTTTTCTGTCTGTTGTATTAATTACAGGCTGTTCTCTTTTGAGTTCTGATGAAGAGGATCGTGAAAAATTTAATCCCAATGACTTTCCCATAGTACCCGGGACTTCATTTGAATTAAGTTTGGATCATGAAACAGTGAACACCTCCGGAGAGGAAGCGCTTCTTTTAAAACTAATGATTCACAATCCAAACCCGGATACTCTCAACCTGTTGACAGGGGGAGGACCTGTCACAAAAGGAGGCCCAACTGAACATTACTTTCAATTTGCAGTTACAAAGCCCGACTGCACACTTTTCTGGGACCGACTTCCAGATATTCAGATTTTGTTGGCTTTAGACTTAATTCTTAAGCCCGGTGAAACCCGGACTTTTACGCATACCTGGAATGAGACAAGTAATAACGGATTGCCAATACTAAAAGGATCATATTTATTATTCGGGGGTTTAGTCGGTGTTGCAGAGATAGATAGTTTAGGTAGAGAACATAGAATTGGCAATCTGGGAGTAGGAGCAACCCCGGATACTGTTATTATAGAGTAACATTGCCTTTATGTTCATCCGCTGCCGGTGGCAGGCTTTGCATTTATTCGCACCTCAAAATTGACCAGGACAGATACATTAAAGCTGGGCCTTTAATTTCTTTTGCGTCTCAGGAATCCTTAATATTCTCGATCCGTTCCAAATTGATATTACACATTAAGTTGTAGTATCCAATAAAAGGGTTCAACCACGTGGACCAACTTAGGAACCTCTTCAAGCCAGGATGTTACCCTGATGGATACGAAAGATTTTACGATCCGGGTTAAGGTCACCGATGATGAAGGTTCAGATACCGAATCCCTTTTTGTATTGGTTGATTATGACGACGGGGATTGTACGGATCCGACTGTTCCCTGCAGCTTCTGATAATCGATGACAATGAAAAAGTATACATTAAAAATTTTATCAATATTGTTCTTGTTGATTTCAATAATCGGGTGTTCAACAAATAGAGAGGAATTTGATCCAATAATGCCTAAACTGACTTCCCATTCCTATTCAGCTGTTCCGGACACCGCTCCCTTTACCCTGGGGATGCAACTTGAAAAGCAAGCAAAGAATGACGAGCATTTCCTGAATATGAAGCTGTTGCTTAAAAACAAGACAGATGATTCCCTGCATTTAGAAATGATAGCAAGCGAATATAATTTACCAGATCAGAAGCAAAATCCGGATAGCAAATATTTTTATGACTTTGCAATATTTAAACACGATAGTACAATGTTTTGGAATCATGTTGGCCAGGGTATTCCTTTGGAGAAGGAGGCAGTATATCTGGCTCCGTCAGGAACTAAAATCTTTCAATATCATTGGGATTACACCGACTGGAAAGGCAAAAGAATACCAAAAGGTGAATATCTGGTATTCGGGGGATTGGTGGGGGTCGAACTGTTAAACAGTAACCAACAGTCGGTTGATTACGGATTGGTCGGCGTAGGCCCCGATACGCTGGTTATAAAATAATCCAGGCTGTTATCGGCTGTTCAGCCTACCCCTTCGGCTCCTCCCCCGCCATCTCGTGAATTTTCTGCCATTCTTCCTCTGTGACCGGCGTGATTGACAAGCGTGAGCGGTTCAGCACCACCATATCCTGCAGGGCCGGCTCCAGCTTCATCTTCTCTCTGGTTACCGGGTTGTCGAATTTCTGAA
>JAWVYR010000042.1:0-12461 GCA_033722635.1 Balneolaceae bacterium
CATGTAGGCGGTGAGGGTGGTCGGGGTTCCCTGATACACATCGGGGGTCCACATATGGAAAGGCACTGCTGATATTTTAAAGAAAAAACCGGTCAACAGCAGAGCCGCTCCGCCCAGAAAAAGGAGGTCGGTGCTGGCGGCTTCGGCAATACCTCCGAGGTTGGTGGTTCCGGTCGCTCCGTAGAGCAGCGACATACCGTAAAGCAGGAACCCGGTTGAGAAGGCGCCGAGCAGAAAATACTTGAGTCCCGCTTCCGCGCCGGTTTTGCGCTCCTTGATCAGACCGGCCAGCACGTAGAGGCAGATCGACATCGTTTCAAGGCTGATGAAGATCATGATCAGATCGTTCGAGCTTGCCAGCCCCAGCATCCCGGTGGTAGCAAAAAGGATCAGCCCGTACACCTCTCCGAAACTGTGATCGATGGCGGTCAGATACTCCTTTGAGATCAGCACACAGAAAAGGGAGGCAAACAACACGATAGCGCTGCCGAAGGCGGCCGTACCTCCATAGATGATCATACCCGAAAACGCCTCACCCACCGGTCCGAACAGATCCATCACCGCCACCACCAATGCAGCGGCCAGCGACAACACGGTGAGCCCGAAAATGCCCTCATGATCATCCTTGAAGGCATCGATGATGATAGCCGCCAATCCGGCTATACCGACAATCACCCCGGGAAGAAATACGCTAACGTCGTTTAGATAATCCATTAACTGCTGTTTTCGTTAGAACAATGACTCGATGGTCTTGGCCAGCGCCACATCCTTTTCCGTGACCTTGCCTCCGGCATCATGGGTGCTGAGGGCGATATCCACTTGGTTGTATACGTTAAAAATCTCCGGGTGGTGAATCTGATCCTCCGCTTCGAACGCGATGCGGGTGATAAAGGAGATCGCCTCCCTGAAATCACTGAAAGTATAGGAGCGCTTGAGTTTGTCATCCTCAAGTGTCCATTTGTCAAGATCACTCAGCGCCTTTTCGATTTCCTGTTGAGTTAGTGGATCAGCCATAACAGTTACTCCTCTTCAATTTTGGATGCCAGTTCCGGCGTTATATCATAAAGTGTGTGGGTCCATTCCGGCAGCCGCTCTTTACGGGCTTGTGTACGCACAGCCGTCGACTTCTGCTTGGAAGTTTCCAGTAGCTGATTCACCTGTACTTCAGAATATCTGAGGTAATCGACCGGGCGAATGCCGATCCAAACCATAAAGATCACCAGCGGAACCAGCAGACCGATCTCACGCAGATTCAGGTCGGTCAGTTTTTTGTTTTCCTCCTTATCGATCGGTCCGAACATCACCCGCTGATACATCCAGAGCATGTATACGGCGGCCAGGATCACCCCGGAGGCCCCGAGCACAGCATAGATGTTGTTCGTAAGTATCTCGGAATTGAAAGCACCGTTCAGGGTCAGAAATTCCCCTATAAATCCGTTCAGGCCCGGCAGCCCGATGGAAGCCAGCGTGGCGATCATGAAAAAGGTGGCAAACACCGGCATCACCTTCGATATCCCCCCGAAATCCTTGATCATCCGGGTATGTCTGCGATCATAGATCATCCCCACGATAAGAAAGAGGGCTCCGGTAGAAAGGCCGTGATTGACCATCTGTATCAGGGCTCCCTGCACACCGATCGCATTGAAGGCGAACAGGCCCAGCACCACGAAACCCAGGTGGCTGACCGAGGAGTAGGCAACCAGTTTCTTCACATCGTCCTGAACCATCGCCACCAGCGCCCCGTAGATAATTCCGATAACCGCCAGGACGGCAAAATATGGGGCCAGCGCATTGAAGGCGTTTGGAAAGATCGGCAGGCAGTATCTCAACAGCCCGTAGGTGCCCATCTTCAGCATGATGGCAGCCAGCACAACCGATCCCGCCGTGGGCGCTTCGGTGTGGGCGTGGGGGAGCCAGGTATGAAGCGGAAAGAGCGGCACTTTGATGCTGAAGGCCAGGGCGAATGCCAGAAACATGTAGGTCTGCTCCACCAGCCCGATCTGGTATTCCATGCCTGAGAGGAACCGCCAATCGGTGGTAAAGTTGTATCCCTCGATATAGCCCCCGGCGTCATATCCCAGGTAGATCAATGCGATCAACATGATCAGCGAACCGACCATCGTATAGATAAAAAACTTGACTGTAGCGTGAATCCGGTTGGTACCTCCCCAGATGCCGATCAGGAAATACATCGGGATCAGGGAGAGCTCGAAGAATACGTAGAAAACCACCAGGTCAAGGGCCGCAAAAACACCCAGTGAAGCGGTCTGCAACAGGAGCAGCATTGCGTAGTATCCTTTGAGGTGCTTGGTGACCGACTCCCAGGAGTAGAGCACGACGATCGGCCCCATCAACATGGTAAGCAAGAAGAGCAGCAGGCTCAACCCGTCCAGGCCCACCATATACTTAACATCGAAGCCGGAGATGATCGGCTCACCCACCGTCAGAAACTGCGCCGTGGCCGATTGGGCGATATCAAAATAATAGATCAGAGGAAGAGAGAGCAGGAAGGCAGCGGTAGTGGCCACCAGGCTGGTCCATTTGACCGCACGATCGCTGCGCACCAACATGATTGCAACGATGCCGGCCAGCGGTAGATAGATACAGATATTTAACAGGATTTCCATCATAAATACTTACCAGATCAGAATGCCTAAAACGATTATAACCCCGATCACGATAGCCAGTGCATAACTCGATGCCACCCCGGTCTGGAAGTACCGGAAGAGGCTGCCGAAGAGGCGCACCAGGCCGCCGACCACGTTGACAAAACCGTCGATTATTTTCATGTCGAATGCAGCCAGTCCCCGGTCGGAAAAACGCACCAGAGGGTTGGCCACCACACCCTCATAGAGTTCGTCGAGATTGTATTTCTCTTTCCAGGTCTGGTACAGACCTCCGAAGCGGGCGGCCAGGGTCGCATCGGACGACTCGGTCTCCCCGTCGCCGTACATTCGGTAAGCCAACCAGAGGCCGATTACCGCGATCACGATAGAGATTATCAGCAGGGCCCATTCAATCGTATGCGAAAGGGTCAGCCCGTAGTCGGCCGTCACGTTGTGCAGCCACTCATGCAGCAGGTTGATGTGGCTCTCCTCGTGGGTGAATGTGGAAACGAGGAAGTTCGGAATACCGATGGCACCTCCGACAACCGAAAGGATGCCCAGCACCCAGAGTGGGATGGTCATCACACGGGGACTTTCATGCAGGTATTTCTCCGCGCCGTGTGCCGCCTCCGCCCGGTGCGGCAGCTTGAATTCACCGTTGAAGGTCCCGAAGGTCAGACGGAACATGTAGAAGGCGGTCAACAGGGCGGTCACGATACCGACGCCCCATAGCAAAAAGTAGAGGGAGCCCGCAAATTCTCCGAAGCCGGCGTTGAAGGTCATGACCAGGATCTCATCCTTTGAGAAGAAGCCGGCCAGGGGCGGGATGCCCGCGATCGCAACCGTAGACAACATGAAGGTCCAGTAGGTGGAGGGCATATATTTTTTCAGACCGCCCATAAATCGCATATCCTGCGGATCGAACTCTACATGGCGTCCCTCCTCCTCCAGCCCGTGCTCGATATGTTCCATGGCATGAATGACCGAGCCGGATCCAAGGAAGAGACAGGCCTTGAAAAAGGCATGGGTGACCAAGTGAAACATGGCGGCAACAAATGCGCCCGATCCCAGGGCCAGAAACATATAGCCCAGCTGGGAGATGGTCGAATAGGCAAGAACCCGCTTGATGTCGTACTGCGTGATGGCGATCGTTGCAGCCACGAGAGCGGTCAATGCTCCGACGGCAGCGACGATCATCATCAGCTCAGGCACCATCACATACATCGATGAAAATCGTGAGATCAGGTAGACCCCGGAGGTAACCATAGTGGCCGCGTGGATCAGTGCTGAGACGGGCGTGGGACCCGCCATCGCATCGGGCAACCAGACAAACAGTGGAATTTGGGCGCTCTTGCCGGTGGCCCCGATAAACATCAGCAGGCCGATCCAGAAGATCTTGTCGTCGGGAATCACATCCAGGTTGGAGAGTATGGCGTCGAAGTTGAGGCTGCCCACATATTGGAACAGCATGAACATCGCCACCAGAAAGGCAAAGTCGCCGATCCGGTTGTAGATAAACGCCTTCTTCCCGGCCGCGGAGTTGGCCATATCGGTATACCAGAAACCGATCAGCAGGTAGGAACAGAGTCCGACTCCCTCCCATCCCAGGAAGAGCAGCAAGAGGTTGTTGCTCATCACCAGGTTCAGCATGAAAAAGATGAAGAGATTCAGGTAGGCGAAGAACTTCCAGTAGCCGCGGACCCCCCCCCCCCCCCCCCCGGAGTAGAGATGGATGAACGCCCCCACCCCGGTGACCACCAGCGCCATGACGATCGAAAGCTGGTCAACACGGTAGGCGATATCCACCGAAAAAGAACCTGCTTCGATCCAGGTAAAAAATCTGCTGACGACCGCCCCGGAATCTGTGCCCAGGTTGAAAAAAAGATAGCAGGAGATGAAGAAGGGCACAAATACCGCCAGGTTGGAGATCACTCCGATCAGTACTTTTCTGTCGCGATATCCGTCAGAGCTCAGCCCCAGCAACCCGTTAATAAGAAAACCCACCAGTGGCAAACCAATGATGAGCGCCAAAAACAACGTGGCAGAATCCATCGCAAATATTTCGGATTAAAACGCTTTCAAATATCGCCCCAAAGGTAGCCATTCACCCGATGTTTCCCAAGGGGAAATTAACAGATGGCTAAGATACAAAAATCTGCCGGAAGGTAAAGCCAGCGGAGCTCTCAAATTTGCCGGACGGGAAGCCGGTATGACCGTAAAAATTCCGACCGACCACGGAAAGAATCTGTTCCCCTCCTGAAATAATTTTGATCTGTTTTTTGTCGATAATAGCAACTAAAAATTTTAAAACTACACAGCTTATTTTATTTTAAGCTTCGCTTGTTTTGATTAATGGATGCAGGTGGATCTGAGGCAACGAGCATGTGACCAGTAAGGGCAATAACAGAATCATTATCAACGTGGCTGACAATACTTTTATCGAAAAAATCAAAAGCTTTTTAAAACGGGATTCTGCGGCAGGGATGATGCTCCTGTTTGCAACCATCATCGCCTTGATTATTGCCAACAGTCCTCTCGGTGATCAATACCACCACCTGTTGGAGACCCATCTCATACTGGGATTCGCCGACTTTATCATCGACAAATCATTACATCACTGGATTAATGACGGATTGATGGCCGTTTTCTTTCTCCTGATCGGCCTGGAGATCAAACGGGAGCTGAAGTATGGCGAGCTATCGACGATGCAGTCAGCCCTGCTGCCGGCTGTAGCTGCCTTCGGCGGTGCCGTTATGCCCGCAATCATATTTTACGGTTTCAACGGCGGCACTGCTTTTATGGACGGATGGGCCATCGCCATCGCAACGGATATCGCTTTTGTGATAGGAGTTGTGGCCCTGCTGGGAACCCGGGTACCCATCTGGGCTAAAGTTTTTGTCACGGCCATTGCGGTGGTCGACGATTTGATCGCTGTATTGGTGATCGCCATTTATTACACCGAAGAGATAAGCATGGCAGCCCTGGGAGTTGCCGGAATCTGCCTGATTATTCTTCTGCTCATGAACTATAAAGGGGTCAATAAACTTTCACCCTACATGATAATCGGATTTTTTATGTGGTGGGCCGTACTTAAATCGGGAGTACACGCCACCATAGCAGGTGTTGTATTGGGTTTCGTGATACCGGCCAGCCGCGGATGGAGTCTCGAGCGCCTTCGGGATTACGCCAGGGAGGGATTTGAACTTTTCGAACAGGCGGCCGATGCCGATCTGCCCGTCACCAGGGACCAGGCATTGCATCACATGGATGAGACCCTTGAACATGCCGAATCGCCGCTGCACCGGCTTGAGCACAAGCTCCACAAAGCGGTCTATTTCATCATCATGCCTGTATTTGCATTTGCCAACGCGGGAGTGGTGTTCGAACCTCAGATAATGAGCGATGCCTTTGCCTCACCTTTAACATGGGGGATCGTCTGCGGCCTCTTCTTCGGCAAACAGATTGGTATATTTTTCTCAACATGGATACTCACCAAACTCGGCTTTACGGATCTTACCAACAACAAGGAAACCTGGAAGGTGGTATATGGAGTTTCGTTGCTGGCCGGAATCGGCTTTACGATGTCGCTCTTTATTGCAAACCTCTCTTTCCAGGATTTTGAATTTCTGGAGTTCTCCAAAGTGGGAATTTTGATCGGTTCCACCATCAGCGGCGCATTGGGATACTACTTCCTGAGTCGACGGCCTGAATACGAAGTCACCGGTCAGGAAGCTTTTGATATGCCCGATTCCGAAGAAATATAGAATAGAAGGGGATCAAACAGACGTTCTCCTCTCGGAATCGGAGAAACCATTTGAGATTTGGCGATGCGATGAGGTTATTCCATTTATCAAGATATTTCCTTTATTTAGTCGGGGTATGTTCTGCCGTTATAACGATCAGCGGTTCCTTTCGATAAGCTGCTTTTCGAATGACCCTTTTAGAGTCAGGCAGGATGCCAACCGATTTTTGAAATATGAGACGATCCGCATTCGCACTGTTTACCTTTTTTCTCTCGCTGATCAGCAGCCCCCTGTTTGCTGCGGAGGAGACGACACACCACGGGGTCGACGGCGGTGAACTCAGCATCATATGGACGATACCATTCGCGGGAATCCTGCTTTCGATAGCTATCTTCCCCCTGGTCGCACCCGACTTCTGGCATCACCATTTTGGCAAGATATCGGCGTTCTGGGCTGTGCTGATCATCATCCCGATGGTGCTTTTGATCGGTTTTGAAGTCACCCTGTACGAAGTGCTGCATGTATACCTGCTGGAGTATATTCCCTTCATCATCCTGCTGTTTGCCTTGTTCACGATTTCCGGCGGGGTGAGGATCAAGGGATATCTGAAAGGCACTCCCGAGGTGAATGTACTGATGCTGCTTATCGGCACCCTGCTGGCCAGTTGGATGGGTACCACTGGTGCCGCGATGCTGATGATTCGTCCAATGCTTCGGGCCAACCAGTGGCGTGAGAAAAAAGTGCACATGGTGGTCTTTTTCATCTTCCTGGTAGCCAACGTCGGGGGCTCGCTGACGCCGCTGGGCGATCCCCCTCTGTTCCTTGGGTTCCTGCAGGGAGTCGACTTCTTCTGGACCACCACGAATATGTTCGCGGGGATGAGTTTTGTGGTGGTGATCCTGTTGGCGGTCTACTATTTGTGGGATCGCTACCTCTTTGCCAGGGAACCGATGGATCAGCCTCCCGATGAAGGAGAAGAGCCGTTCGGGCTGGAAGGCAGCTTCAATCTGCTGCTGCTGGCCGGTGTGGTCGGTGCGGTGCTTTTTTCGGGGCTTGTGCATATCGGTGAGTTCACCGTATACGGCGTGCATGTCACCTATGAAAATGTGATTCGCGACGTTACGATGCTGATTCTCTCCTGGCTCAGCTGGATCTTCACCTCCAAGGAAAGCCGGGCGGCCAACGGATTTACCTGGTTCCCAATCGAGGAGGTGGGCAAGCTGTTCGCCGGCATTTTTATCACCATCATCGCCCCTATCGCGATGCTGAAAGCCGGTAAAGAAGGCCGGGGAGCACTTCAGTTTGTCAACGACCTGGTGTTCACCGCAGAGGGCGAACCGAACAACATCATGTTCTTCTGGGTGACCGGCAGCTTGTCGGCGTTTCTCGACAACGCCCCCACCTACCTGGTCTTCTTCAACGCTGCCGGCGGCAATGCCCAGGTGTTGATGAACGAGCTTTCAAATACCCTCCTTGCGATTTCAGCCGGGGCGGTTTTCTTCGGAGCGATGACCTACGTGGGCAACGCACCCAACTTCATGGTGAAGTCGATCGCGGAGACCTCAGGGGTAGAGATGCCCAGTTTCGGAGGGTTTATGATCTGGTCGGTTGGAATACTGGTGCCGATCTACCTGCTGGTTACCTGGATCTTTATCTGATAGAAGTGTAGGTGAGAAGTGAAAAGTGAAAAGTGAAAAGTGAAAAGTGAAAAGTGAGAAGTGAGAAGTGAAAAGTGAAAAGTGAAACGTCAAACGTGAGACGTGAGACGTGAACTCTGCCACCTGCTTGCTCGCCGTAGCACTTCGTGGCTGAAGCCAGGGAAATTAGAAGATCTTGTGCGAAGGAGAGCCAACTGCCACCTGCTACTGCGACTGCCTACTACCTACTGCAACTGCCACCTGCCTACTGCAACAGCCTCAACAATCATAACCCATGCGCAATACCAAAAAACTACCAGCGCAACAGGTTGATCTGCGAGATATCCACCGAAAGATTGTTGCGGAAGATCGCGATGATAATCGCCAGGCCCACAACCGCTTCGGCGGCTGCAACCGCCAGTGAGAAGAACACCAGGATCTGTCCGTCGATATTTCCGTGATATCCGCTGAAGGAAATCAGTGAGAGGTTGACGGCGTTGAGCATCAGTTCGACGCACATAAAAATCACAATCGCATTTCTGCGGATTAGCACGCCGACGATGCCGATCGTGAAGAGTACGGCACTCAACGCAAGGTACCAGTCAATGTTTACAGACTCCATCTCCCTATTCCGGCTTTATTTTCTGTTGAGCGATCACCAGGGCCCCGACCACCGCGGCAGTCAGCAGGATGGCGGTCATTTCGAACGGCAGCATATAGGTGGTGAACATCACATCACCGATCGCCTCAACGGTCCCGACCTCCGACATTTCCGAAGAGATCTCCGGAAGCATGTCGGTGAGCCCTCCAACGCTGTAAAGTATTTGCGAGAGCACGGCGACCCCCAGCAGAAATGCCACAAAATATTTGACCCGGAACTTGGTAAAGAGGGTGGATTCCTCATCCAGGTTGAGCAGCATGATTACGAACAGGAACAGCACCATGATCGCTCCTGCATAGACGAGTATCTGGATGATCGCAAGAAACTGCGCCTGCAGGAGCAGGAATACACCCGCCAGCGCCACCATATTGAGTACCAGGAAAAGGGCGCTGTGCACGGCATTCTTGCTGATGACAACACCAAGTGCAGCCGCTACTGCCAGAACCGCTAAAAATATAAATACGTATGTGACCATGCTTAAGGCTTGCTTTTCGAGGCCTCAAGGTAGATAAAAAAGCAAACGGCTTCAACAGCAATTCGGATAAATATTTCAATTTTAAGGCAGTCGTTATTGGGGAAGAATCTGTGTAGATCATTTGTTAAATTTTGATCCATTTTCACCGCCGAGCTCCGCAGTGCCGGGGCCGTGGCTCCCGGACCGGAAGCCGTTCAATCAACTTATTTTGCTGAATAGCGTGTAGAACTTGAAAAATCGGATTCAATTATTGATGATCTATACCGTTAGTACCCTCAAAGCCGTTTGACGGCTACATCCAAACCAACTGATGACTTAAATCTGACTGTATCCATGGCTAAACCCTCCACTTCTGCCACCATAGACATGAAAGCACTCGGCGAAAAGATCGAGAAAGCGAGTGCGTTCATCGAAGATATCTATCGTGAACTCGACAAGGTGATTGTCGGACAGCGCTATATGATCGACCGCCTGCTGATCGGCCTGTTGGCCGACGGGCATGTGCTGCTGGAAGGGGTGCCGGGGCTGGCCAAAACCCTGACGGTCTCCTCGCTTGCTCAGGTGATCAACACCGATTTCCAGCGGGTGCAATTCACCCCCGACCTGCTTCCGGCCGACCTGATCGGTACGTTGATCTACAACCAGAAGGAGGCGGAGTTCACCGTAAAGAAGGGACCGATATTCGCCAATATCATCCTGGCCGACGAGATCAACCGTTCCCCCGCCAAGGTGCAAAGCGCCTTACTGGAGGCGATGCAGGAGCTTCAGGTGACGATCGGTGAAACCACTTATCCGCTGGATGAACCGTTCCTGGTGCTGGCCACCCAGAACCCGGTGGAACAGGAGGGTACCTATCCTCTGCCGGAGGCGCAGGTCGACCGGTTTATGATGAAGATCAAAATCGATTACCCGAACGAACGGGAGGAGATGGAGATCATGCGGCGGATGGCAAAAACCGGGCAGCCCAAAAAACTAGAACCGGTGATCAAATCCGACCAGGTAATGGATGCGCGCGAGGTGATCAACGAGATCTATATCGACGAGAAGGTGGAGCAGTATATCATCGATCTGGTGTTCGCCACACGCAATCCGAAAAAATTCAGTATGGAGGATCTTGAGGATCTGATCAACTTCGGCGCCTCGCCGCGAGCCTCCATCAACCTGAACCTGGCCGCCCGGGCACACGCGTTCATGGAGCACCGCGCCTATGTGACGCCCGAGGATGTGCGGACGATCGCGATGGATGTGATGCGCCACCGCATCATTCCGACTTTTGAGGCGGAGGCGGAGAACATCACCACCGAAAACCTGATCAGTCGGATCATGAATACGGTGCAGGTGCCCTGACCGAACATTAGAATTCAGCGTTCCGCTGCGAAACGTATTGAAAAAGTATCTATACTTTAGTTATTTAGAAAAGGGTCAAGGGTAAATTATCACTGCATCTTTCTAACGTTTTCTCAATGAATATTAATTTCGTATCCAGAAAAGACATTAAGATCTCCAAGAAAAGTTCATCAAAATATAAACCGCTTTTAGACGCTGTTGAAAAACTAAAGCCAAACGGGAAGGCGATCGAGGTATCTTACAGCGATGAAACGGAGCTCAATTCCATGAGAAATGTGGTGTACAGCTACAACAGGGAGCACAACGAAGATGTGAAGAGCAGCAAACATCCCAAGAACAAAAAAGTGTACTTCTACAAGGAGAAGTAGCTGCGCCCACCGGCACCTGAAAGATCCACGGTTGAAATAGAAAACCCCGGCTTCATCCGCCGGGGCTTGCAAGTTTACGAATAAGGTTGGAGGTTGATTTAATCCTTTTCTTCTTCCTCCTCTTCCTCCTCAGGCTCTTCCTCATCCACTGTCTCCTCTTCCTCTTCGGAGGCATCATCCTCATCCTCCTCCTCTGATTCCGATTCTTCAGCGGCTTCAGCCTTCGCTTCCGCCTTTTTCTTCTCGGCTTCTTCTTTCTCTTCGGCCTCCATCTTCTCCTTCAACTCAGCCAGTCCGGAGACTTCGCCCAGGGTGGGCGTGCCGGTTTCGGGTGCCTCGATTCGGGCTTCCTTTTCATCGGAGGGTTTCAGCTTCTTGAGATCTTTTTCACGCTTGCTTAGCGTGATATTCTTGTTGTTCTCGTCAAATTCGATCACGTAGGCCTCGGTGGTGTCGCCTTCGTTGAACGCTTCGGTCAGGTCGTCGTCGGTACCGGTCTTGCTGGCCGGGACGAAGCCTTCGAGATCAAACGGCAGATCAACGAACAGTCCCTTGTCGGTGATGTTCCTGATCGTGGCTTCCACCTCGGCGCCCAAGCCGTACTCCTCTGCGAACTGCTCCCAGGGGTTGTCCTGAATCTGCTTGTGGCCGAGCGTGATCCTTCGGTTTTCATAGTCGATGGCGAGAATCACCACTTCGATCTCCTGGTCTTTGTCGATGATCTCGTTGGGATGGTTGATCTTCTCGGTCCAGCTCAGGTCGGAGATATGCACCAGCCCGTCGATGCCGGGCTCGAGCTCGACAAAGACGCCGAAATTGGTGAGGTTCCGAACCGTACCGGTGTGCTTCGAACCGACCGGGTAGCGATCTTCGATCTCCTCCCAGGGATCCTTCTCAAGCTGCTTGACACCGAGCGAAATTTTCTTCTCGGGCTCGTTGACATTGAGCACCACGCATTCGATGATATCATCCTTGTCGACCAGCTGTGAGGGATGCTTGATATGCTGGGTCCACGACATCTCACTGATATGGATCAGACCTTCAACGCCTTTCTCCAGTTCGATAAACGCCCCGTAGTCGGCGATCGACACTACACGACCCTGCACCTTGATTCCCTCGGGATATTTGATATCGATCTCATCCCAGGGATGGGGCTGCAGCTGTTTGAGGCCAAGCGATACCCGCTTGGTCTCATCGTCGAAGTCGATGACGGCCACGTTGACATTCTGATCGAGCGAGAGGATCTCATCGGGATGTTCCACCCGACCCCATGACAGGTCGGTGATGTGCAGCAGTCCGTCTACACCGCCCAGGTCGATAAACACGCCGAAATCGGTGATATTCTTGACGATGCCCTCTAGCACCTGACCTTCCTCGATCGTCTCGAGGATCTCCTGACGCTGCTCTTCCAGGTCGGATTCGATGAGCGCACGGTGGGATACCACAACGTTCTCCGCGTGCATGTTGAGTTTGACCACCTGAAATTCCATCGTTTTGCCAACGTAGGCATCAAAATCGCGCACCGGACGAACGTCGATCTGCGATCCGGGAAGGAACGCGTCGATGCCCTGAATGTCGACTACCATACCACCCTTGATGCGGCGTACAATCTTTCCTTCAAGTA
>JAWVYR010000043.1:0-12157 GCA_033722635.1 Balneolaceae bacterium
AAGGAACAGTTCAGAGGCGAACGAAGGCTGCCGGACCCGGTACTGAACTATATCATGAATACCACCACGACTGCCGAGCCGATGGCTGTATTGCGAACAGCAGTATCGATGTTATCGGACTTTCATGATAAAGATGAGGATACCGCCGAGGAGTTTAGAATCAACAAGGCGATCGCCATCACCGCCAAGATGCCAACCATCGTAGCTGCCTACGACCGGGTGAGAAAAGGCGAGAAACCGGTCGATCCCCTGCCCAACAAGAGCGAGGCATACAATTTTCTCTACATGCTCAATAATGAGGAACCCGGCGAACAGGCCGAAAAAACCATGGATCTATGCCTGATCCTGCACGCCGAGCATGGAATGAACGCTTCCACTTTCACCTGCCGCACGATCGGTTCTACCGAATCTGATATGTATTCAGCGATAGCCGGAGCTATCGGCGCGCTGAAGGGACCGCTGCACGGTGGCGCCAACCAGCAGGTGATGAACATGCTGTTGGAGATCGAGGAGAAAAATTACGATCCGGTCGATTATGTGAAAAAGAAGCTTGAAAGCAAGGAAAAAATTATGGGATTCGGCCACCGGGTCTATAAAACATTCGATCCCAGAGCCCGTCATCTACGAAAGATGTCGCAGAAGCTCTCCGAGGAGACCGGCCATGAAAAACTCTACGAGTGGTCGGAGGCGATCCTTGAAACGATGAAGAATGAGAAGGATATCGATCCCAATGTGGATTTCTTCTCTGCAACGGTATACTACTCGATGGGCATCGATCCGGATCTGTACACCTGCATTTTTGCGATGAGCCGTATCTCAGGTTGGACCGGTCATTATATCGAACAGGCCGAAAACAACCGCTTGATCCGGCCACGTTCGCTCTACACCGGCGAGAAGAACCTGGACTGGGTACCGGTCGAAAACCGGTAGCTGCTGCCAAATGTAAAAAGTTCAACGAAGAGCCCGCTGCATGCGGGCTTTTTTATTGATACAAACGCCTGATAGGTGGGATTGGTGGGCGGTCGAACCATATTAAAGCAGAATCGTATTCACCTATTTTCTCAGCCAGCCGAATTTCAATTGCGCATCACTTTTTGTACTATTTGTGCGAAAATAACAAACCACAACGTACCTTAACAGACCACACTATTGCTTACCGAAGCGATACAGATGCAGGTACTCTTCAGCATCCTCGACGGCGGCGTCCGCTGCCGGTATGGATGGCAGCGCGATTTCGAAACCATCCAAACCTATCGGGATTTTATTGAACGGACTCCCATCGTCGGTTATGAGGATCTGGAATCCGATATCGAAGCGATGAAGTCCGGGAGAGAGGATCTCTTGTGGCCGGGCAAAGTAGACCGTTATGCGGTCTCCGCCGGAACCACCGGCGAGGGAAAACACCTGCCGCTGACCGACGGGCGCATGCTGTGCGATCGCAAATTCATGCAGCGCATCGCCTGGAAATATTTCAAAAAACATCCGAATCCCTTTACGCATGCCGGCACCTATTTGAGTCTTCCCGGTACGGTTGAACAGAAGAACGGTATCCTGCTCGGGGAGATCAGCGGTTTCTCGGCCACACAGTCGGCCTGGTGGCTGCGGCCCTTTCATCTTGATTCACCGAAAAAGCTGGCTTTCATGACGTTCAGGGAGAAGTTCGACCGGGTTTATGATAAAGCGCTTCATTCCGATTTGCATGGCATCATCGCCGTGCCGAGCTGGATACTCACCCTGTTTCAGCGGGCACTTGAGCAAACCGGAAAATCATCGGTGGCAGAAATCTGGCCGAACCTGGAATTGATCGTCGCCGGTGGAGTGAAGCTTGCCAACTACCGTTCTCACCTCGACAAGCTGGCTGATGGTTTGGATATAGACTATATCGAAACCTACGGAGCTTCCGAAGGGTACTTCGGCTTTTCCGGTCAACCTGGCGATGATGATTTGGAACTTGTATACGATAACGGCGTATTTTACGAATTTATCCCCAACCCTCTTCCCGATCCTGACTCCCTGCCCATACAGGAAGCGGTTCCCCTGTGGGAGGTGGAGACCGATCTGCCCTATGCAATGGTGGTTACCACCAATGCCGGTTTATGGCGCTACGGAATGAACGATGTGGTGACGTTCACCTCGGTTGATCCGCCTCGGATAAAAGTCTCCGGCCGAATCAGCGAGATGCTGGATGAGTATGGAGAAGCCCTGCATATTCAAGAAGCGGAGCAGGCCTTGAAGGAAGCCTCAAAAGAGATCGGAAAAGAAACAACCGCCTTCAGTATCGCAAGCGTGCTGAGCTCGGAACATGATCTCCCACATCACCGGTGGTTTGTCCAGTTTTCAGAACCTGTTCACACCGACACACTTAAAAGAATGGCCGCGGCGCTCGATGATAAAATCAGGGAGATGAACCGCCACTATGCAATCCGGAGGGAGAGCAA
The DNA here is from genome assembly GCA_033722635.1 of Balneolaceae bacterium. GTDB lineage: Bacteria > Bacteroidota > Rhodothermia > Balneolales > Balneolaceae > JAWVYR01. The sequence continues at coordinate 2,439 of JAWVYR010000043.1, forward strand.
CGCGTTGGGTCAACCGACAATACAGAGTATTACACAGTCGGATATCAACGCCTGGCTTGACTACAGCGGACGCCACAGCGCACAGGGCAAGCTTCCCCGAGTACTCCGGGATGAAGATGATTTAGAATTTTTTAGTAAATAGTAGAGATACAATGCATCAAGATTTCATCTCTAACGGTTTCCGAAATCAACCTTAATTGATCACCAGGTTCACGATCCGACCCGGTACAAAGATCTCCTTGTCAAGCTTGCCCTCCTCCAGATATTTTTTAACGTTCTCCTCATCCTTTGCCTTTTCCAGCACATACTGCTTGTCCTTGGCCTTTTCTATGGGAACCTCGATCTCGGCCCGGACTTTCCCATTTACCTGCACGGCGTAGTTCTGAGTATCGGGAATCAGCAACTTCTCCTCGTACTCCGGCCATTCCTCATACGCGATCGACCGGTCATGTCCCAAACGCTCCCAGAGCTCCTCACTGATATGGGGAGCGAAGGGTGCGAGCAGTTTCAGAAAGGTCTCCAGTATCGATTTGGGGCATTCCTCCCATTTGTTCGCTTCATTGACAAAGATCATCATCGCCGAGATCGCCGTGTTGAACTGCAGCTCTTCGATATCCTCGGTCACCTTTTTGATGCATTCATGAAGCACCCGCAGCTGCTCGGAACTGGGGTCGCCGTCGGTGATTCTGGGCAACACCTCCCCTTTTTCCTCATCGATCGTCAGGCGCCAGACCCTGCCGAGGAAGCGGTAGACGCCGTCCACATCCTTGGTGCTCCAGGGTTTTACCTGTTCGAGCGGCCCCATGAACATCTCGTAAAGACGCATCGAGTCTGCCCCGTACTGCTCCACCACGTCATCCGGGTTGACCACATTGCCTCTCGACTTCGACATCTTGTAGGCGCGGCCCTCGACCTGAATATCGGTTCCCTTCAATACAAAATGATCGCCTTCCTTCTCAACCTCTTCCTCATTCAATTTTACGGTTTCATACTCCGATTCGTTATCCACCTGGTCCGCTGAAATCCATTCCCCGTTTTCCCGGTAGCCACTGAACTCCATTTCGCCCAGGATGATCCCCTGGTGTACCAGTTTCTGGAAGGGTTCCCGAGTCGATACCACGCCGCAGTCGTACAGCACTTTATGCCAGAAACGTGCATAGAGCAGGTGAAGGACCGAATGCTCGGCCCCGCCGATGTAGAGGTCCACCGGCATCCAGTATTTTTCCTCCTCCTCTTGAACCGGTCCGCCATCGAAATTCGGACTGATATACCGCAGATAATACCAGCAGGAACCGGCCCACTGCGGCATGGTGTTGGTCTCTCGCCTGGCCGGTTTACCGGTTTCGGGATCGGTGGTGTTTACCCATTCCTCGGCCCGCGCCAGGGGTGGTTCTCCCGATTCAGTGGGCTGGTAATCTTCCACTTCGGGCAGAGTCACCGGCAGCTCCTCCTCGGGCAACGGCTTGGGCTCGCCGTCGACATGGATGATCGGAATCGGCTCGCCCCAATAGCGCTGACGAGAAAAGAGCCAGTCGCGCAGTTTATAGTTGACTGCCCTATGACCCATACCTTTCTCCTCGAGCCATTCGGTCATCTTCTCCTTGGATTCCTCGATCCCAAGTCCATTCAGGAAATCGCTGTTGATGGATGGACCCTCACCGGTATAGGCCTTGCCGTCAAATTCCTCGGGTGGGCGCACCGTCCGAACGATCGGCAGATCGTAGGTCTCGGCAAACTCCCAGTCGCGCTCATCCTCGCCTGGCACCGCCATGATTGCACCGGTACCGTAACTGGCCATCACATAGTCGGCCACCCAGATCGGGATTTTCTCGTCATTCACCGGATTTACGGCATAGGCTCCGGTAAACACACCGGTTTTATCCTTGCTCAACTCCGTACGTTCAAGCTCCGACTTCTGGGCCGCCTCTTCCCTATACTGCTCCACCTCCTCATCTTGCACATCCGTGGTGATTTTATCCACCAGGTGATGTTCCGGTGCCAACACCATGTAGGTGGCGCCGAACAGGGTATCGGGTCGGGTGGTAAACACCTTGATCTTCTCATCATAATCCTCGACCTCGAACTCGATTTCAGCACCAAGCGACTTCCCGATCCAGTTTCGCTGCATCTGTTTGGTCGATTCCGGCCAGTCCAGGTCATCGAGCCCTTCCAGCAGCCGGTCGGCATATTCGGTGATCTTCAATACCCATTGCCGCATCGGCTTGCGCACGACTGGATAGCCGCCCACTTCGCTGCGTCCATCGATCACCTCTTCATTGGCCAGCACGGTACCCAGCTCCGGGCACCAGTTTACCGGCACCTCATCTTCATAGGCAAGTCCCATATCGTAAAGTTTCAGAAAAATCCACTGGGTCCACTTATAATAATCCGGATCGGTTGTATTCACCTCCCGGTCCCAGTCGTAGCTGAACCCGAGCGACTGCAGCTGTTCCCGGAAACGGTCGATGTTCTCCTTGGTGGTCTCCCTGGGATGGGTACCCGTCTTCACGGCGTACTGCTCGGCCGGCAGTCCAAAAGCGTCCCAACCGATGGGATGCAGCACATTGAACCCCTTCATGCGCTTGTAGCGGGCCACGATATCGGTTGCCGTATACCCCTCGGGATGCCCCACATGCAGGCCGGTGCCGCTGGGATAGGGAAACATATCCAGCACGTAGAACTTGGGCTTATCCGAGTCTTCCGGAGTTTTGAACGTCTTGTTTTCGAGCCAGTGCTGCTGCCATTTCTGCTCGATCGATTCGGGTTTATAACTGCTCATCAATAGATTTTTGGGAGTTAACGATTCAAGGCTTCAGTAAAAAAATAACAACCGCAGCGATCACCACTTGTATAAATCGATTAGATGAAGTTCCTTTTGCTGCCGTAAATAGCGGTGGTCAGTATGGATATAATTGTAGCGTTGACAACTGAAAATATGAGCTTGAAAAGATAAGCAAATTTTCAACCGATTTGTAGCCTTTTCAATCCTTTAAAAGCCATTCGAGGGTATCCACCCCGTCGGGCTTCCAGTAGAGTGGCGGTTGTTGGGCGTTCCCCAGCAGTTCGGTCCGGGATTCCAACCCGGGAATGGTCTGTTGGGGATCCGTCACATAGATGCTTTGCAAATCCTTTCCGAACGAACGGGCTAGTTCTCCGGCTTTTTTCCTGTCCCCCTCCACCCAGTAACAGATAAAATCCTGATCCAGCTCCAGCCCGCCCTGCTGCAGCAAGAAGTGATCCAGCCACGCCTGTGATCTTTCCACAGATTTGTTGTAGGCAAATCGGTATTTGAGTTTAGGCGCAGGCTTATCATGCTGCGGATTGTGCAGCCAGAATGACTCGATATAATCGGTCAGCTCACATTTGATATCGTCCAGACCGAAGGGGGATACCACCAGGGCCACCGACCGGCACCCCTTACCGCCATACCGGAATATGGCCTCCACCAGCTCCTCCATATTGTTCGGTTCCCTGTTGTCGATCCAGGCGACTGAAAAATGGGCGGTCCTCACCAGATAACGCGTATCCGGCAGGGTAAGATCGTACCGCTCGACGGCATCCATGACGTCCGGTACCGACGCCGGAGAACCGGCAAAAAGAATGGCGTCATTTTGCATGCCCTCCAGGTCGTCGAGCCGGTGTACCCACTGTACGTCCACACTCGACCACTGATTCGTTTTCTTGACCTCGTTTAAAAATGTGGGGAGCAGATAAGGATCCTTCCGCGAAATTTTACCGGTATAGCGGGCACCACTCAGCAAGGTTGCAAAGGCATCCTGGAAGCCCACAAGGGGAAGATTACCGGCATGAAGGCAGAGCACATTCTCATCAACACTGTCATGATTTTTATCAATATTCGACTGCTTCAACCAGGTATCCACTGCCTCCCGGTTGACCGACTGTTTAAGCCAGCGTATGGCGTGTTTCACATCATGAGCACCGAAATACCCCTCCTCCACGGTCTGCTCAAAAGCCCGGGCCAGATATTCGTTATCCGGATCCAGCCAGTTCTCGACCGCCTGCACGATGGCTGTAATTCTATTTTCCGTATCGGCTCCATATCTGCTCACAGTCAATCCTCCTCAACCAAAAAATTACATCCTCTCAAGTCTTTCGGGTTCCAGCGTCCCAAAACCTGGAACTGCCCTTGCCGGTCCATGATCCCCTTGTCTCCTGTCAGGATAAAAGAGCAGGAATGGACGTTGGCCAGGTCCACCACCCCGATCAGTCCCTCCTGGTAGGCCAGCAATTCCTCCATCGGATCGTCGGGATTGCGGATGGTGACCTTCATCCAGGGTACGGTCCTGAACCATTTGCCACCGGTGGCATAGGCCTGACTCAGCAGCTCCGTCATACCGTATTCCGAATGGATCCGGCTTTTATCCAGTCCGAATCTCTTGCTCAGCCGTTGATGCAGTTCTTTTCGTGTGATCTCCCTGCGATGGGTCTTCATCCCGCCGGTCTCGATAACGATGCTGTCGGAAGGCAGTTGGACGGATCCCATCTCCACAAGATCCACCAGGCCGAAAGCGGCACCAAAGAGGATCAACTGCCTACCTGACCGCTCCACCTTTTCGATCTCCCCCCTATTCAGAGGTTCTTCCAGCGGCAGAAATCTGCTTAATCCCGACTCATCCTGATTGATAAGCTCGTTTATCATCCAGATAAGAGAGGAATCCGGATTATCGGCATAGCCGGGAGTGTATCCCCATATCACTGCATTGTCCAGATCGTAGAAGTGGCGAAATCCCTGCAGCGCCGACCGTTGGTACAGCTCCCCGTCGATCACCCGGTGTTCGCTGCGTTCCATCCCGGATGTGCCGCTGCTTCGAAAAATCATATCGGGTTCTTGATCGTCAGAACAGGTGACCATCGTATCCTTGAATCCACGAATCGGGTAATGCGGAGGCAACCCCATCAGTACACCGGATGCATCCACTCCAAGCGTTTCGCAGAAGATCCGGTAGACCGGGTTGTTCTCAAACTGATATCGAAACACCTTTTCGGATAAATCCTCAAACGACCTGTCTCCGGAAAATATCAGCTCCTTCCAGTCAGCCATAATTCCTGATTACTCCAATCCTACCCGCCTGAAGATGGAATCCACATTGCGGAGATGATGGTCGAGGTCGAAAGCATCTGCGATCTCCTCTTCCGACAGGTGTTCGGTGATGGTTTCATCCCTTTCCACCAGATCCCTGAACATCTCTTTCTCCTCCCAGGCTTTCATTGCCAGCGGCTGTACCGCATCGTAGGCTTCTTCCCTGGAGAGGCCCTTGTCGATCAATTTCAAGAGCAGCCGCTGGGAAAAGGGCAGCCCATAGGTTTTGTCGATATTCTCTTTCATCCTCTCCCCGTAAACCACCAGATTCTCCATCACCCCGGCAAAACGGTTCAGCATGTAGTCCAGCAGGATCGTTGCATCGGGTAGTATCACCCGTTCGACGGAGGAATGGGAGATATCGCGCTCGTGCCACAGCGGAATATTTTCATAGGCCGAAACCATATAACCCCGCAGCAGCCTGGAACAGCCGGTAATATTTTCCGAAGAGACCGGGTTTCTTTTATGCGGCATGGCTGAGGAGCCTTTCTGCCCTTTTCGGAACTGTTCCTCAACCTCGCGCACCTCGCTCCGCTGCAGGTGGCGGACCTCCACGGCGATCTTCTCCAGAGTAGAACCAATCAGGGCGATAACCGACAGGAAATGCGCATGGCGGTCGCGCTGCAACGTCTGGGTGGAGATGGGCGCCGGCTGCAATCCCAGCCTTTCGCAGGTATAGGCTTCGATCTCCGGCGGGATGTTGGCAAAGGTCCCCACCGCTCCGCTCAGCTTGCCGAACTCCACCCCGTCAGCCGCTTTCTCAAATCGTTCTTTATTCCGCTTCATTTCGGCATACCAGAGCGCGCACTTCAGCCCGAAAGTGGTCGGTTCGGCATGAACTCCGTGGGTGCGGCCCATCATGACGGTTCGTTTGTGCTCTTTTGCTTTTTCGGCCAGCACTTCGAGCATACGATTTATATCTTTTCTCAAAATTTCGTTGGCCTGTTTAAGCCGGTACCCATTGGCGGTGTCCACCACGTCAGTGGAAGTCAGCCCGTAGTGCACCCACCGTTTCTCCGGTCCCAGCGACTCGGAAACCGCCCGCGTGAACGCCACCACATCATGGCGGGTCTCCTTCTCGATCTCCTTTATGCGGTCGACATCAAATGAGGCTTTTTCGTAAAGTGTTTTGACATCCTCCTCGGGGATCTTACCCACCTTGCTCCATGCCCAGCAGGCAGCCAGCTCCACTTCGAGCCACGCCTGGAACTGATTCTCGAGCGACCAGATTTCAGCCATCTCTTCGCGGGAATAACGGTCTATCATCGAATCATTCTGTTTGAGGGATTCTGAGTCGGCCCAAAGATATTAAAAGAAACAGGTAATGGATAACGGCTCCTTTTATTTTTTACTGAACAGGTATTTTTAGGAAAGTTCCCTCCTCTATGGTGTCATCCAGCCCGACCTGATTGGCAATGGCCACCTCCTCGGCTGTAATATCCATCGGGAGGTTGTCCGGCAGGAACGACTTAAACGTGGCGGCTCGATCGGCTCTTCTGATATGGAGGCGTACCGGTCTGATATTCAATATCTCGGGATCGTTGAGCTCTCTGAAATTATTGGTGGAGTTGACAAAGTCCGTTTTATAGCTGTCGAACTGGGCGGCGGTGGTATAGGTCACAAACCGGTAGATGTTGCCGTCGTATTCTACCGCAAAAACATACAGGCGTAATTCCTCTCCTCCCTGCATGGTGGCAGAAGCAGTAGCTTCATAGGCATTCAGCCCGTCGCTGCTGGTCTCCGATTGGCTCAGCACCGTGATTCCCTGTTGAGCGGTAAAGGATACCACCGAAGTGCGCGGGGATTCAGCTTCCGCATCAATCTTTAATACCATCACCGCATCCTGGTTTTTGTTAAAGATTACCACCTGGGTGGCTTGGTTGACCAACGTCCAATCGGTGGGATAGGGAAATTGAAACTTCAGGTCGGGATGGTAAAATGTACCACCACGGGTAAATCCCTCTCTTGGATTATCCCCGTAGACCATCCCGTCGATCGTGTTCATATACTCTTCGGTATCGGTAATCGTAAGGTTATAGCCTTTTTGTTCCCATTGTCGAGCCAGCTCCGGTATCGTCTTTGCACGCTCACCCGGGTCGGGATGGGTTTGCAGAAAGGAGGGAATGCTCTGTCCGGAACGCTCCGACATACGTTCGAGGACGCCGAAAAATTCGGCTCCCTCCGACGCTCTGTAATTTTTCATGGCGGAATACTCGACTCCCAGCCGGTCCGACTCCCGTTCGTCGTCGCGGCTGTATTGCAAGAACAGAAGCTGTGCCGCGGCCCCTCCCAGGTCCAGGATCGACTGACCGGGTAATCCGAAGATCTCCTGTCCGGCGATGGCCCCTCCGAGCAACGCTATCTGTCCGATTTTCTGTTCGAACGCCCGCTGGGAGGCATGCCTGGCAGCAACGTGGCCGATCTCGTGACCGAGCACCACGGCCAACTGCGCTTCATTCTCGATATGTGAGAGCAGCCCTCGGGTCACATACACATATCCCCCGGGCAGAGCAAATGCGTTAACGATGGGGCTGTTCAGCACCCGGAAATGAAATTCGGTCTCCCGGTATTTTTCCTGTGTACCCTCCCGGCGCATATGGCTTACCTGCAGCACGCTTTGGCCGACGTTTTTCACATAGTTCAATAACTCCTCGTTTTGGTACACCCCGTACTGCTGCTGTATCTGTTGATCAGCCTGGGCACCCAGCTTCTTCTCCTCTTCCCAGCTGTATCCGTAGGCCCGGTTTGTTCCGGTGACCGGGCTTCGCTGGACCACACAAGCAGCAACTACCATCAAGGGCACAATTAGCGCAACCGACCAGGTGAAAACTCTTTTTTTCAGCATCATGATATCAATTCAGATATTATTGTGGATCATTTAGAAGCGACAACATTCGGCATTCTTACAGTGGAGAACAATCAAGAGGTATCCAGCAATTCCCTCCAGTGCTGGTAGACCATCACCATCGCAAGGGTATCCATCTCACAGTATTGAAGAAGCGATCGTATGATCTCCTCACGCTCTGCTCGCTCCACCGTACCAGCCCGCAGTCGGGCGTAGGCTGCCATCGCCTGGGTACCGCGGCGGATCGTAAAAGACTGATCCTCCTCCATCAGGCGGTATGGATTCTTCACTCCATCATCAGCCGCTTTTCGCCACCATCTGATCGTTGAAAAATTGGACCCTTCGTAGGGTTGGGCGTACCGGTCCCTGAGATGGGGACTAACCCTCATCACCGCCGGCAGAAGATCCTTGATACTCAGCGAATCGGCCATGTACGGGTTGTAATAATAGTTCCTGACCAGCCTGTTCATATCCACCAGGTAGGGTGCTACCGTGCTTGAGGAATCATTTCTGCCGATAAGTGCCCGTACCCAATCGGCTAGTCGGGCAGCCTCCCTGTTGGTTTCTCTCCGCAGTTCCCCGAGGATATTTTTGAGCATATGTCGTTCAAAATTCGAGTAATGAATGATGGTTCCGCTGTCGATATCCGGTATCGCTGACAGCTGCCTTACCAGCTCATAGTTGTTATAGCATTCAGGATCCAGCCCGATCCAGTCCCGGTGTGTCAGTTCCCCATCCTCTTTCAACGTGTGACAGGAAAACTGAAAAACGACCGGATCATAGGGCCGGAGCCCTTCCCGGTGCGGTATGGCATAGCTGCCCGCCTCAAAATCAATAAAATGCAGGGGATATTGCCACCGAGGCACCTCATCCCTCAGCTGCGGTTTCATGATCACATCCGCTCGTTCCCTCCCATTGGCTTTCTGTATCTGTAACAGCTGCCGGTCGCGATCGGTGATCCGGCCGTTGGAATGATAGATGCGATCCAGCGCCCTCTGTTCGACCGATAGCTCGTTCTGGAAATAAATCCCTTTCTCAATCATCCTGCCGGTTCCGGAACCGAACAGATCGAACACATGCGGAGTATCCAAAACGGAATTGGTGATATTCAGCCTATCCCGCCAGCACTCCCGGAAGCCGCTTCTCATCCCGTTTTCGATCTTTTCATTATCAATCCTGAATTCGCACCTCTTGCACTTCTTCCCGATCGGCGTGGCGACTTTTTTACCCTTCCGATAAAGGCTGGCCATCTCCATCACGCGGGACTCGAAACTATCAAACCCATCCCTTTCACCAGTGTTTATCAAATATGATCCCTCCCGTATATCCCGCACATAAGTACTCACCGGAATTTTTGTCCAGATCCCTGAATGGTCAGCCAATTCCGCTTTTTGAACTACGCCAATCCTGCTATTTTTTTTCAACTCAGTCAGTTTCAGATCCAGATTGTCGGTACCGCATTTCTCCTTCCTGTTGGGCAGCACCAGCCACGGTCGGATTTTCCAATCAGGATGTTTGCGTTCCATCACCAGCAACTGGAAGGCTATCTCTAACAGATAATCAACCCATTTGGCACGGATCATCCCGTTGCGGTCACGCAGATTAGGATTATGGGATCGAACCGCCCGGGTCTGAACGAAATACGCATCCAGCTTCTGCCCCTTCTTTACGACCACGGGAACTTTCGCAAAGAGATGGTCGATCAGATAGGATGCGTTGTAGATGACCACATCGGATTGTTCCAACCATTGCTCGGTGGTGCGGTTCATCTCG